>JBFIDS010000115.1:0-8817 GCA_041603715.1 Paraconexibacter sp.
CCTTCACCTTCTCCCTGCGCACATCGAGGATCACCGCGATCTCCTCGTGCGAGTGCGCGCCCAGCTCGAAGAGGACGAGGGCCGCGCGCTGCTCCTCGGGAAGGCGGCGCAGGTCGGCGAGGAGGTCCCGCAGGTCCGCCCTCTGCTCGACCTCCGCGGAGAGCCCGCGCACGGACGGTGCGGCCTCGTCGAGGTCGCAGTCGTGGCGGCGCGCCCGCAGCACCGTGAGGCAGCGGTTGCGGGCGATGGCGAAGAGCCACGCCTTGAGCTGGATGGGGCGCTCGTCGGCGAGAAGGGCGCGATGGGCGGCGACGAACGTGTGCTGGAGCACGTCCTCGGCCTCGGCGTGGTCGCCGAGCATGTGCCGCGAGAACGAGAGGAGCGGCGCCTGGTAGCGGTCGTACACGACCTCGAACGCGCGCTCGTCGCCGGCGCGGATGCGGGCCACGAGCTTCTCGTCCGACAGGCCACGCAGGAACAGCCCCGACCGCGGACGGGCACGTGCGCCGCTGAGAACTGTCGACATACCGCGAGACCTGTGGACCTGTGACAGGGCACACGTCGGTAACGCGCGCCGCGCCGCGCAGGTTGGCAGGTCGCAACGGCGATTGCGAACCCGCGCGGTCAGTCTCCGTCGAGCATGGCGAGGACCGCGACGTCGCCGCCGCGGACGAGGTCGGCGAACGCCCCGACGACCTTCGGGTCGAACTGGGAACCCCCGCAGCACTCGAGCTCCTCGAGGGCGGCCTCCACGGGCATCCCGCGGCGGTAGGGGCGGTCCGAGGTCATCGCCTCGAACGCGTCGGCGACGAAGATGATCCTCGACTCGACCGGGATGGCGCTCCCGTCGAGACGGTCCGGATAGCCGCGTCCATCGATGCGCTCGTGGTGGTGGCGCACCCATCTCGCCTCCTCCACGAGACCGCCGTGATAGAGCATGCGCGCGCCGACGACGGGATGGATCTGGATCTGCGCGAACTCGGCGTCCGTGAGGCTCGACGGCTTCATGAGGATCGCCGAGTCGACGGCGATCTTCCCGATGTCGTGGAGGAAGGCCGCGCGGCGCACGCGCATCGCGTGCTCCTCGGGGAGGCCGAGGCGCTGGCAGGTGGCGACCGCGTAGCTGGCGACGTTCTCCGAGTGGTCACGGGTGTGCAGGTGCTGGCCGTCGATCGAGGCGACGACCGCGCGCAGGTGCGCGAGCACGTCGGCGGGGGCGTCGTCCCTCGGGTCGGTACTCGCCTCCGAGGAGACCGCGCACTGGTTGCGGCCGTGGGTCTTCGCCCAGCGCAGCGCGCGCGCCGCACGCGCCTCGACGGCGTCACCGGTGACCCCGTCGTCGGGGAGTGCGGCGACGCCGGCGCTGAGCGTGATCGCGCGGCCCGCGACAGGGCTGCGGGAGATCGTCGTGCGCAGTCGCTCAGCGACGAGGAGGGCATCGAGGCGTCGCGCCCCGGGCAGGACGAGGGCGAACGCCCCGCCCTCGAGTCGCTCGAGCGAGTCCGTCGACCGGATGAGCACCCGCAGACGGTCGTCGAGCGCGTCGAGGAGCTGGTCGGCGGCGTCGCGTCCGGCGGTGAGGTTCAGCCCCGCGAGATCGTCGACGTCGAACAGGACCAGGCCCGCCGCGAGTCCGGAGCGGAGCTGATCGCGGCCCGCGCGCGCCCCGGGCGGGACGCGACGATCCGGCCCGCGCCATGGCGGGGTCGGTCTCATGTCCGCCCGGGGACGGTGGCAGGGGCAGGCGGGGTGGGCGGGCCCATGTATTTGATCGTCGGTCGGCTCCCGGGGTCCTTGAGCGGCGGTGTCCGTGGCGGCTGGCGGTTACGATCTGGCCATGTCGAGTCGCCAGGAGGAGAAGGAGCGCCGCCGCAAGGAGCGCGAGGAGCAGGAGGCCATCGCGGCGAAGGCCGCGGCGCGCAAGACGCGCCTCCAACTCGTGGGGGGCGTCGTCCTCGCGGTGCTCGCCGTCGGGGGCATCACCGCGGCGCTCGTCGCCGGCGGGGGCGGGAGCAGCGGCGGCGAGGGCGACGCGTCAACGGAGATCGAGCCGACCGTCGAGCTCGCCCCGGCGCGGATCACCGATCTCGAGGAGGCTGCGACGGCGGCCGGGTGCGAGCTGAAGGAACAGCTGCCCAACGAGGGCTCCGAGCACCTTCCCTCGAACGACGCGACCTTCGACGACTACAAGACGAACCCGCCGACCTCCGGGACCCACACCCCGATCTGGGCCGAGGACGGCGTGTACGAGCCCGGCAACGAGCCGGCCAAGGAGCTCACCGTCCACGCGCTCGAGCACGGACGCATCAACCTCCAGTACGCGGTGGGCACGTCGCCCGAGGACATCGCGAAGCTGGAGGCCCTCTGGAACGAGGACTTCAACGGTGGCAACGGCTACCACCAGCTCCTCTTCCGCAACCAGACGAACATGCCGCACAAGTTCGCCGCCACCGCGTGGACGAACTCGATCGGGTGCGACGAGCTCTCCGACGAGACGATCGACGCCTTCCGCGCCTTCCGCGCGAAGTACGTCGACAAGGGCCCCGAGATCGTCCCGTAGGGAGCCGCCGCGGACGGGCCCCGCGACCCGGCGCGACCCCGCTCAGCGGGGCGCCGGGGGGCCCGGTGGAGCGACGATGTCGCGGCCGGTCGGCTGCATGTCCTCTCCGAGTTCGAGCTGCCAGTAGTAGCGCGTGAAGTGGCGCCCGGCGACGAACTCCCCGACGTGGGGCTCGACGGTCTCGCCGTTCGCCATCGCGACGATCAGCTCCGGGTAGGTGCGGCCGGACATCGCGGCGTACATCGGCGCGGGGAAGGCACCACCGAAGCGCGTGTTCACGTCGGTGATCCCGAGGCCGAGGTCCTTGTCGCGGAACGCCTGGACCGTGCACGGTCCGCGCACGCCGAGCGCCTCGACGACGCGGCGGCCGAGGTCGACGAGCTCGGGGTCCGCCATCGCCGCGCCCTTGATCGACTCGCCTCCGCGTGACTCGAGCATCGTGCGCGGGATCACGTTGAGGCAGCGGCCCTCCGCGTCGCTCAAGCAGTCCATCGAGTACTCGGGACCGTCCATGAGCTTCTGCACCATCACGGGCTCGTCGACGTAGCCGATGAAGAACTCGGCCTCGCGGCGGTCCCGCGCCGGATGGATCGACCGGGCGCCGGAGCCGCGGACCGGCTTCACCATCACCGGGTAGTGATCGTCCATGTCGTCGAGGTCCTCGGGCAGCACGGTCGGCGGGGACGGCAGGCCGAGCTCGCCGAGGAGGAGGTGGGTCCCGTGCTTGTCGTAGGTCGCCGTGGCCGTCCGCGAGGGCGGCACGAGGGCCTCCGGCAGGTCGCCGCTCTCGCGGGCCCGAGCGAGCGTCTCGATGTCGAGATCGGTGAGCGGCACGATCGCCCCGACGTCGTGGCGGTCGCAGAGCTCCCGCAGCGCGGGGACGTAGCCCGGATCGGCGATGAGCGGCACGCTCGTGCGGACGGTCGCGGCGTACTGCGCCGGAGCGAGAGGGTTCGGGTCGGCGGCGACCACGGTCGTGTGCTGCGCGAACGCGCTCACGATGTCGTAGCGCTTGCCGACGCCGGTGAGGAGGACGGCCTTCATGGCGCGGCACGGTACGCGAGCGGGCGCACGGACGACGCGTGAGGCCGGGCGCGGCCGGGTAGCCGGTACGGCATGGACACCTTGGTCGTCATCATCATCGCCGTTGCGGTCATCGCGCTCCTCGCGGTCCTCGCGGTCGCGATGAAGCGCCGTCGCGCCAGCTCCCGTGCCGCCGAGCGCGAGAAGCTGACCCGTGAGCGCAACAAGCTCGACGCGCAGATCAGCACGCACGCCTCGTCGCGGGCGCAGGCGGCCGACAGGGCCGACGCGCTCCACGAGGAGGCCGACCGCGCCGAGGGCCGCGCGAGCGAACATGAGGCCGCTGCGCGCGCCGAGCACGAGCGCGCCGCCCACGCCGAGGAGGAGGCCCGCCGCCTCGCCGAACGCGCCGAGTTCGAGGAGCGCGCGCTCGCCGACCGCGAGGAGGAGGCCCAGCGGGCCGACGAGCGCCTCAAGCGCCTCTGATCAGTCCACGTCGGCGAACGCCTCACGGACCGCGCGGACGGCGGGCTTCGGCGTGCCGTCATAGCGGAAGAGGCCCTTCTCGCTGAGCGGGCCGGACAGGCGGATCCCCGGGATGCGCCCGCGGAGGTTGCCGCCCCCGAAGTCCGGCGAGACGGCGTAGTCGCGGAGGATCCACACGAGCATTCCCGCGACGTCGCGGCGGGCCGCGTAGAGCGCGGTGCGACGACGGAGCAGGTCCGCCTGGTAGCCGTACCCGCCGACGGCATCGACGGGGTTGGACCCGTTCGCGTTCGCGCCGTACTCGGTGATGACGAGCACCTTGTCCGGGAGGACGGCCCGCAGCCGCTCGAGGCGGTCGCGCACGCGGTCCTCCTGCTCGGCGACCGGCGCGCCCGCGAGCTCGGCCATGCCGATGTACTCGGTCATTCCGACGGCGTCGAGGTGGCGGTAGAGGAGGTTCGCGTCCCGCGGGAGGTTGCGGCCCCAGATGTCGACCGCCACGAGGATCCCGGGCGTCCGTCGCCGCAGGCTCTGCGCCACGTCGGCGACCCACTCCGCTTGACCGCGCGGGTGTCCGCGCCCCGACACCTCGTTGGACAGCGACCACGCGACCATCGACGGGTGGGCGGCCTGCCGGTCCGCCGTCGCGAGCGCCCGCCGTCGCGCCTCGCGCCGGCGCTGCGGAGTCTGCGCCCAGAACTTCCCCGCCTTGTCGAACGGCCCGACGAGCTGCCAGACGAGGATCCCGGCCTCGTCGAGGTCGGCGAGGAACGCGTCGGAGAGCGGGTGCTGCGAGCGGACCGCGTTGGCGCCGATGTCCCCCAGGTGCTCGATGATGCGACGCCGATCCCGGGCGGTGAGGGCGTCCCCGTGGCCGCGGGCGTCCGGGGGCAGCCCGGCGCCGACGAGCCGTAGCGGCGCGCCGTTGAGCCGCAGCTGCGTCCCCTCGCGGCGCAGCTCCCGCAGTCCGACCCGCTCCCGGGTCCGCCCGCCGCCGTCGGTCCGCAGCTCCAGCTCGTGCAGCCGCGGGTCACCCGGTGACCACAGCTGCGGGGCGGCGACCTCGAGCTCGACCCGCGTGCGCCGGGAGGCGCCGGGGGCGAGGGGGACGGGGCGGCTCGTCGCCGCGATCTCGCCCTCGCCGTGGGTGAGCGTCGCGCGGACACGCCGCGGGCGGGCGGCCTGCGCCGTGGCGCGCGGACGGGTGTCGCGCAGCTCGACCCGCAGGGCGACACGGGCGCGCCCGTCCTGCGACAGCGTCGTCTCGACGCCGACGAGGTCGGCCTCGACGTCGGCGAGCCGGCGGGCCTCGACGTCCCAGGAGGGCCCGCCCCAGTTCCACCACGCGCGGTCGTGGCCCTCCTGCGCCTGGCGCTCGAGGTCGCGCCAGTCCGCGCGCAGCATCACCCGGTGGCGCCCCGCGCGGTCGAGGTCGACGACGCAGTCGAACGGCTCGTAGGCGCCGGTGTGCGTGCAGGCCCGCTCGCCCCCGATCCACACGGTCGCGTCGTGGCCGACCGATCCGAAGCGCACCGCATGACGCCCGGGCCGGGTGACCGCGAGCGTCGCGCTCCACCAGCCGACCGACCCCGCGAACGTGCGCCGCCCGGCCTCGCCGTCGACCACGCGCGGCTCCGCGGCGCCCGGGACGGAGACGGGCGTCATCGCCGGGGGCCGGGCCGCCCAGCCCGCGTCGAGCCCCACGTCGTCGGGGTCGGCTCGGTGGCGCCAGTCCCCGATCCGCGCCTCCGGGACGCGGGCCGCGCCGGAGGGCGGCGTCGCGGACGGTCCGCGGCCGTCGTCCCCGTCGCGGGTGGCGAGCCAGGCGCCGCCGGCCACGACGAGGAGCACGGCGACGGCGAGCACGAGGAGGAAGGCGCGACGGGGGGACATCCACGGGGAGGTTCCCGGATCGGGGTGCACCGACGCCCCGCCAGGCATCCCGGCGCCCCCCGCCCGCGCTCTGCGACGATCACGACCGCCCATGGTCGCCTCAGCCCGTCGCCTCGCCGACTCCGCCCGATTCGAGGCGGCGATGCTCGCCGTCATCCTCCTCAACGCGGTCGTCCTCGGCCTCGAGACCTTCGAGGGGGTCGACGAGGACATCGGCGATCTCCTCCGTGTCCTCGACAAGATCTTCCTCGCGATCTTCACCGTCGAGCTCGCTGTGCGCTTCACGGCGGTGCGCGGCGACGTCCGGGCGTTCTTCTCGAGCGGCTGGAACACGTTCGACTTCGTCGTCGTCGCGGCGAGCTTCGTCCCGGGCCTCAACGCCTCGTTGCTGCGGATCGCGCGTCTGTTGCGCGTCGTCCGCGTCGTGCGGTTCCTCCCCGACCTCCGCGTGCTCGTGAGCGCGGTCGCCCGCAGCGTGCCCGGCGTCGCCTCGCTCGCCGTCGGCACGGCGCTCCTCGTCTACGCCTACGGGATGGTCGGCTGGATCATCTTCGACGACCACGACCCCGAGAACTACGGGGACGTCGCTCAGGCGATGCTCACGATGTTCGTGATGCTCACCCTCGAGAACCTCCCCGACAACCTCGAGATGGGCCAGGAGCTCTCCGGCTGGACCGTCCCGTTCTTCGTGAGCTACGTGCTCCTCGCAGCGTTCCTCGTGTTCAACCTCTTCATCGGGATCGTCCTCAACTCGATGGAGGAGGCGCGGGCCGAGGACCAGCGCAAGCAGCGTCAGGCGCTGCGGGAGGCGGCCGCGGAGAGCGAGGGCATCGAGGACGACCTCGTCGTCGCCGTCGAGGACCGCATCGACGAGCTGCGCACGGCGCTCGACGCGCTCCAGCAGGAGCTCACGGACCGCGAGGCGGCGCGGGGCGACGGGTCCTCGTAGAGCAGCTCGAAGAGGAGATCGCAGGCGAGCAGCTCCTCCTCGGTGAGCCCGTGAGCGGGGTCGGGGAGCACGCCCCGGTGATCGTCACTTCTGGGGAGGGTTTGAGCCGGACGTTCGTCCAGGGTCGTCCGCCTCGTCTGCGTCGCGGTCGAGGGACGGGCCGTCCCAGCCGCCCGACTCGCCCTTGTAGGTGTCGGGGCGCCCGCCGGGGAGGAGCATGCGCGCCGTCCGCAGGAGGATCTTCAGGTCGACGGCGACCGAGGCGTGCTCGATGTACCAGAGGTCGAGCTCGATGCGCTGCGACCAGGGGAGCGACGCCCGGCCGTTCACCTGCGCCCAGCCGGTGATGCCGGGCCGCAGGGCGAGCCGTCCACGCTGACGCGGGGTGTACTGCGCCACCTGACCGGGGAGCGTCGGGCGCGGCCCGATGATCGCCATCTCGCCCCGCAGCACGTTGACGAGGTTCGGCAGCTCGTCGATCGACGTCGCGCGCAGGAACGCGCCGACCCGGGTGATCCGCGCGTCCCCGGCGTCGACCGCGAGGCCCGCGCCGATGTGCTCGGCGCCGTCGACCATCGTGCGCAGCTTGAGCACGTCGAACTCCCGGCCCGCCTGGCCGACCCGTCGCTGGCGGTAGATCGCGCCGCCACGCGTTTCGAGCACGACCGCGAGCGCGGCGAGCGCGAGGATCGGCGCGGTCGCGAGCAGCACGCCCGCGGCGACGAGCACGTCGAAGGCGCGGCGCCACGGCTCGGGCATCAGCGCGTCCCCTCCGGTGGCGACCAGCCCGCCTCGGTCCCGTCCCGCAGGTGGTCGCGCAGGCCGAGCGCGATCGACCATGTCGTGAGGACGTAGTAGCGCGCGACGAGCAGGGCGCGGTGGGGCACGCGCGTGGCGAGCGCCGCGGCCGCGAGCGGCGCGGCCTGCACGGCGAGCAGTGCGCGCGCGGCGCGCCGCCCCCCGCCGAGGAGCCAGGCGACGTTGCCCGCGAGCGCGCCGACGTGGAGGAACGGCGAGGCGTAGCGCAGCACGCGATGGGCCGCCATCGACAGGGCGTACCGCGGCGGATAGCGGTCGAAGCGCAGCAGCCCGCCCCGCAGGACGATCGCCCACGCGTGGCTCATCATCCGGCGCTTACGCGCGGACTCGCCCTCGATCGACGGCACCATGCGCTCGACCGCGCGTGCGTCGGCGACATCGACGGCGCGCCAGCCGTTCTGCACGAACGTGAAGGGGAAGGTGAGGTCGTGGCCCATGACCGGGTCGACGACGACGTACGCGCTGCGTCGCGTGGCGTAGATCGCGCCGTTGCCCGCCGTGACCGACGACCACCGTGACTCCATCCCGCGTAGCCACATCTCGTAGCGCCAGTAGAGGCCCTCCTGGTTCGTCCCGGCCTCGTTGACGAACGTGACGCGGCCGCAGGCGTAGCCGACCGCGGGATCGGCGAACGCGGAGACGAGCGCGCGCAGCGCCCCGGGTTCCCAGGTCGCGTTCGCGTCGGAGAACGCGACGATGTCGCCCCGGGCGCGGGCGACCGCGGCGTCCTGGGCGCGGACCTTGCCGCCGCGCGGGTTCTCGATGACGAGATCGGCGCCTGCCGCGCGGGCGCGCGCAGGCGTCTCGTCGGGAGAGCCGTCGCAGGTCACGACGATCTCGAGCTTCTCGCGCGGGTAGTCGAGCGCGAGCGCGTCGGCGACCTTCGCGGCGATGACGTCCTCCTCGCGGTAGGCGGCGACGCTGCGCGTCACCGGCGGCAGGTCGGCGTCGCCGGGGGTCGCGGCCCCCGGCGACGGGGACGGGCCCGCCTCCCGGCGCAGGAGCAGCGCGAGCAGCGCGGGGTAGCCGACCTGGGCGAAGGCGACGAGTCCCCCGGCGAGGAGCGTGATGGTCGCACCGAGCACGC
>JBFIDS010000116.1:0-8792 GCA_041603715.1 Paraconexibacter sp.
CGACCTCTACGAGATCCACGAGGCGTTCGCCTCCCAGGTCCTCTCCACCCTCAAGGCGTGGGAGGACCCGGTGTTCTGCAAGGAGCGCCTCGGGCTCGACGCGCCGCTCGGCGCGATCGACCGCGACAAGCTCAACGTGAACGGCAGCTCGCTCGCCGCCGGGCACCCCTTCGCCGCGACGGGCGGGCGCATCGTCGCCGGCCTCGCGAAGGCGCTCGACGCTCGGGGCGGCGGCAGGGGCGTCATCTCCATCTGCGCCGCCGGCGGCCAGGGCGTCGTCGCGATCCTCGAGAAGTAGACCGACCGACCGGAGCCACGAGAACCATGGACACCTACACCCAGATCGCCACCCACCCGATCGGCCGCGCGGTCGTCGGGCGGATCGGCCTGCCCACCCCGGTCGACCTCGACCGCCACCCCCCGGGCGACCCCGTCGTCGACGGGCTCGTGCTCTTCGGCGCCGCCCCCGGCGGGCGCCTCACGGGCCCGCTCGCCACGGCCCTGCGCGGCGCTCGCGCCGACGTCGCGACCGCCCTGCGCGACGACCTCCGCAGCGCCGCGGCCGACGCCGGCCTCGACGCGAGCGTCTTCAACCCGGACGCCCCGGGCGCCCAGCGCTTCAAGGCGCTCGTCTTCGACGCGACCGGGATCGGGGACTCGACGCAGCTGCGCGAGCTGAAGGCGTTCTTCTCCCCCGTGGTGCGCCGCATGGAGTCGTGTGGCCGGGTCGTCGTCCTCGGCACGCCCCCGGCGGACACGGACGGGCCGCGCGCCCACGCCGCGCAGCGGGCGCTCGAGGGCTTCACCCGCGCGCTCGGCAAGGAGATCGGCCGCGGGTCGACCGTCCAGCTCGTGCTCGTCGCCCCCGGCGCCGAGGACCAGATCGACTCGACGCTGCGCTTCCTCCTCTCCCCGCGCAGCGCCTACGTCTCCGGCCAGGTCGTGCGGATCACGCCCTCGGGTCACCGTCCCGACGTGAGCGAGACCGCTCCGCTCAAGGGCAGCGTCGCCCTCGTCACGGGTGCCGCGCGCGGGATCGGCGCGGCGATCGCCGAGGTCCTGCACCGCGACGGGGCCACGGTCGTGGGCCTCGACGTCCCCGCGCTCGCCGAGGACCTGAAGGCCGGGATGGACGCGATCGGCGGCACCGCCGTCGAGTGCGACATCACGGCGCCGGAGGCCCCCGCCCAGATCGCCGAGGCGCTCACGGCCGCGCACGGCGGCGTGGACGTCGTCGTCCACAACGCCGGCGTCACGCGCGACCGCACGCTCGGCCGCATGGACGACGCGCGCTGGGACCTCGTCCTCGACGTCAACCTCTCCAGCGAGGAGCGCATCACCGACGTCCTCCTCGAGTCCGGCGTGTTGCGCGACCACGGGCGCATCGTGTGCGTGAGCTCGATCAGCGGCATCGCCGGCAACCAGGGCCAGACGAACTACGCGACCTCGAAGGCGGGCGTCATCGGGTTCGTCCAGGCGATGGCCCCGATCGTCGCGCAGCGCGGCATCACGATCAACGCCGTCGCCCCGGGCTTCATCGAGACGCAGATGACCGCGGCGATCCCGATCGCGATCCGCGAGGCGGGTCGGCGGATGAACTCGATGAGCCAGGGCGGTCTGCCCGTCGACGTCGCCGAGGCGATCGCGTGGTACGCGAGCCCGGCGAGCGCGGGCGTGACCGGCAACGTCGTCCGCGTGTGCGGGCAGAGCCTGATCGGAGCCTGAGCATGCCGACCGAGATCCGTGAGCTCGACGGCGCCCCCGGCGTCGTGGGCAACTACCTCAAGGCGTTCGGCGGCGCGCTCCCCCTCGCGGGCCGCCTGCCGATGGTTCCGGGCGGCGGGGGGTCGGAGCTGCCCGACCTCGAGCTGCGCGTCCCGCGACTGGAGACCGACCCGTCGCACCTCGCCGCCTACGCGAAGACCTGCGGCTTCGCGCTGCGCGACACCCTTCCCGCGACGTACCTCAACGTGCGGGCGTTCCCCGTGCACATCGCGCTGATGACCGACCCCGCGTTCCCGTTCGGGCCGGTCGGCCTCGTCCACCTCACGAACGAGATCACCCAACATCGTCCGGTCGCCGTGTCCGAGGCGCTGTCGCTGCGCGTCTGGGTCACCGGCCTCGACCCCCACCCGAAGGGCCGCACGCTCACCCTCCACACCGAGGCGAAGGCGGGCGACGAGGTCGTCTGGGAGGCGCGGTCCACGATGCTGCGCCGCGGCGGTGGCGACGAGTCGGCGAAGACCGCACGCACCGACCCCGCCGTCGAGATCCCGACCGCGGCGACGTGGACGGTCCCCGGCGACACCGGCCGGCGCTACGCCGCGGTGAGCGGCGACCGCAACCCGATCCACCTCTACGGGATCACCGCGAAGGCGTTCGGCTTCCCCCGCGCGATCGCCCACGGCCTCTGGACGAAGGCGCGCGCCCTCGCCGCGCTCGACGGGCGCCTGCCCGACGCGTTCACGGTCGAGGTGACGTTCCGCAAGCCCGTGCTCCTCCCCGCGAAGGTCGACTTCGGGAGCGCCCAGGACGGTGACGTCCTGCGCTTCCAGGTGCGCGATGCGCGCAAGGGGAGTGTCCATCTCGACGGCTCGGTGACGCCGCTGGGCGCGAAGAAGCCCGCGGCGACGCGGAAGCCCGCCGCGAGGAAGGCGCCCGCCGAGAAGTCCGGTGCCGGCGCGACCGCGAAGCCGGCGGCGAAGAAGACGCCGGCCGCCTCCCGCGCGAAGAAGCCGACGACCGCGGCGGCGAAGAAGCCCGCCGCGAGCAAGAAGACCACGACCGACCCGGCGGCGAAGACGCCGGCCGGACCGAAGAAGACCACCACGAGGAGGACGACCAAGTGAGCGTCGCCGATCGCAGCATGGGCCTCGGCATCAAGGCCCTCCGGGGCCTCGCCGGCCTCGACGTCATCGACCGTGTCGGGCTGCGCAGCCAGGCCGAGCAGGTCGTCTACACCGTCACGAAGCAGGGCTTCAAGGGGGCGACGGCCGCCGGCCGGACGTTCTCGGGCGGCCCCACGCGCGACGCCGCGGCCCGCGCCGCCCGACCGTCGAGCGGGAGGGGCCTGTTCGACCTCACGCCGACCGACGAGCAGCAGATGCTCAAGGAGGCGATGCGTGACGTCGCCGCCGGCGAGCTGCGGCCCGCCGCCCTCGACGCCGACACCGCGTGCGCGGCGCCCGAGACGATCCTCCGCCAGGGGGTCGACCTCGGCCTCGCGACCCTCTCGGTCCCCGAGGAGCTCGACGGCGCCGCGAGCGAGGCCTCCGCGGTCACCGGCGTGCTCGTCGCCGAGGAGCTCGCCCGCGGGGACCTCGGTCTCGCGGTCGCGCTCCTCGCCCCCGCCGCGGTGAGCACGCTGCTCGCGCTGCACGGCGACGCCGACCAGCAGTCGACCTACCTCCCGGCTTTCGTCGGTGAGGAGCCCCCGGCGGCCGCGCTCGCGATCCTCGAGCCGCGTCCGCTCTTCGACGCGCTCAGCCTGGAGACGACGGCGACGCGGACCGCGGACGGCTTCGTCCTGCGGGGCGTCAAGTCGCTCGTCCCCCGTGCGGCCGACGCGGAGCTGCTCGTCGTCGCCGCGGCGCTCGAGGGTCACGGCCCGGCGCTGTTCCTCGTCGAGCCCGGTCAGGCCGGTGGCGCGGTGAAGGTCGAGGCCGAGCCCGCGATGGGTGCGCGTGCCGCCGCCACGGGGACGATCACGCTCGACGGCGTCGCCCTCCCCGCGAGCGCGCTCGTCGCCGAGGGCGACCCGCAGGTCTACCGGGACGTCGTTCGCCGCGCCCGCCTCGGCTGGTGCGCCGTGACGGTCGGCTGCGCCCAGGCGGTGCTCGACTACGTCATCCCCTACGTCAACGAGCGTCACGCGTTCGGCGAGCCGATCAGCCACCGGCAGGCCGTCGCGTTCATGGTGAGCGACATCGCGATCGAGGTCGGCGGCATGCGCCTGGCGACCTACCGCGCCGCGTCGCGGGCCGACCAGGGCGAGGACTTCGCCCGCGAGACGGGCCTCGCCCGGCGGCTGTGCGCCGACAAGGGCAGCTGGATCGGCTCCGCGGGCGTCCAGCTCCTCGGCGGCCACGGCTACACGAAGGAGTACCCGGTCGAGCGCTGGTACCGGGACCTCCGCGCGGCGGGCGTCATGGAGGGCGCCCTCCTCGTCTGAGCGGCTCCGCTCCCCCGACGAAGAGAGAAGAGAACCATGATCAACCTCGAGACACCGAAGAAGTTCCGCCCGCTCATCGGGCAGGCCCACCAGGTCGCGGAGAACATGCTCCGCCCCATCAGCCGCAAGTACGACACTGCCGAGCACGAGCGCCCCAAGGAGCTCGACTTGCTCGCCGCGCTCATCAACGGGATGAACGACAGCGGCAGCAGCGGCGGCGCGGGTGCCGCGGGAGTCGGCAAGGGCGACGACGCCGCACCCGTCGCGACCGTCGACACGCCGGCCGAGAACGGCGCGGCGAAGAACGGCGCCGGCGGCAACCGCAACGGCTCGAACCTCTCCACGCTCCTCTCGATCATCGAGACGTGCTGGGGCGACGTCGGTCTCACGCTCGCGATCCCCGGGCAGGGCCTCGGCAACTCCGCGATCGCGGCGGTGGCCAACGAGGAGCAGCTCGAGCGCTTCAAGGGCAAGTGGGCGTCGATGGCGATCACCGAGCCGGAGGCCGGCTCGGACTCCGCCTCGATCCGCACGACCGCCGTCCTCGACGAGGAGACGGGCGAGTACATCCTCAACGGCGAGAAGATCTACGTCACGGCGGGCGAGCGGTGTGAGCTCGTCGTCGTGTGGGCGACGCTCGACAAGTCCGTCGGGCGCGCGGCGATCAAGTCGTTCGTCGTCGAGCGGTCCAACCCGGGGATGAAGCTCGACCGCCTCGAGCACAAGCTCGGGATCCGCGCGAGCGACACCGCGGCGTTCCGCCTGGAGGACTGCCGCGTCCCGGCCTCCGACCTCCTCGGCTCACCGGAGATCGACACGAAGCGCGGTTTCGGCGGCGTCATGCAGACGTTCGACAACACCCGCCCGCTCGTCGCGGGGATGGCGCTCGGTGTCGCGCGGGCGTGCCTCGAGCTCACCCGCGAGAAGCTGGAGGAGGCCGGCGTGGAGGTCGACTACGACCGTCCCGCGCTCACGCAGTCCGCGGCGGCCGCTCGGTACCTCGGCCTCGAGTCCGACTACGAGGCGGCCTACCTCCTCACGCTCCAGGCCGCCTGGATGGCCGACAACCGCAAGCCGAACTCCGTCCAGGCGTCGATCGCCAAGGCGAAGGCCGGCCGGTCGGGAACCGACATCGCGCTCGGCTGCATCGAGCTGCTCGGCTCGGTCGGCTACGGCGAGGGCGAGCTGCTCGAGAAGTGGGCCCGCGACACGAAGATCCTCGACATCTTCGAGGGCACGCAGCAGATCCAGCAGCTCATCATCGCCCGGCAGCTCCTCGGGCTCACGAGCGCGCAGCTGAAGTAGCGCCGTCCCGGCGGGGTGACGCACTCCAGCGACCCTCAGCGTCGCCGGAGTGCGTCACCCCCTGCGCCGGGCGGCCCACTAGGCTCGTCCCCGCGAATGCTCGGCGCCACCATCTCGGTCCTCCGCGGCGCCCCCGCCGACGTCGCCGGCCCCACGGTGGTGCGCGTCACGCGTGCCGCCACGGTGAGCGTCATCCTCGTCGCGAACGCCGTCGGGGCATCGCTCACGATCCTCCTCCTCACGCTGATCCTCCCGGCGCCCGACGAGGCGACCGAGAGCGCGTCCCTCCTGCGTAACGCGATCGGCATCGCGACGGTCGTCCCTGCGGTGTTCCTCCTCGGCGCACGCGCCGGGCTGCGGGCGGGCACGCGCGCGTCGCGCTGGCTCGTCGACGACCGCGTGCCGGACGAACGCGAGCGTCGTGCGGTCCTCCGACTTCCGCTGCGCGTCTTCGCGATCCAGGCCCGGATGTGGGGGGTCGCGACCCTCGCCTTCGTCGCCCTCAACCTCCCGGCCGGCGCGCTGTTCGCGTTCGAGGTCGGGATCACGATCGTGATGAGCGGGCTCGCGACGGCCGCCGTCGGCTACCTCTTCACCGTGCGGACGAGCCGCGCTCTCGTCGCCCGTGCGCTCGCCCACCGCGCCCCGGCGCCCCGCGAGACCTCCGGCGTCCGCGTCCGCGCGCTCCTCACGTGGGCGCTGGCCACCGGGATCCCCGTCTCGGGCGCGCTCGTGCTGTCCGCGATCGCGATCGGGCTCGACGAAGTCGGGAAGGCTGAGCTCGGCCGGTCGATCGTCGTCCTCGCCGGGATCTCGCTCGGCGTCGGTCTCCTCGCGACGGCTCTGTTCGCGCGGTCGGTCTCCGATCCCCTGCGCGCCCTGCGTGACGCGCTCGCGCGCGTGGAGGAGGGGGACCTCGACATCACCGTCACCGTCAACGACGCGACCGAGGTCGGGTCCGTCCAGGCCGGGTTCAACCAGATGGTCGCGGGGCTGCGCGAGCGCGAGCGGGTCCGCGACCTCTTCGGTCGCCACGTCGGGGAGGACGTCGCCCACCGCGCGCTCCATGACGGCGTCGCCCTCGGCGGCGAGGAGCGCGAGGCGGCGGCCCTGTTCGTCGACATCGTCGGGTCGACGACGATCGCCACCGAGTGCTCGCCGACCGAGGTCGTCGATCTGCTCAACGCGTTCTTCGGGGTCGTCGTCGACGTCACGCACGCCCACGGCGGGCTCGTGAACAAGTTCGAGGGCGACGGCGCACTGTGCATCTTCGGTGCTCCGCTCGCGCACGACGACGCGGCGGGCGCCGCCCTCCGAGCCGCCCGGGACATGCAGGCGCGCCTGCGGCGCGAGGTGCCGGAGGCCCCCGCGGTCATCGGCGTGTCCGCCGGGGTCGTCGTCGCCGGCAACGTCGGGGCGCGTGACCGCCTCGAGTACACCGTCATCGGGGACCCGGTCAACGAGGCGGCGCGCCTCACCGAGCTCGCCAAGGACCACGACGCCGGGATCTGCGCGAGCGAGGCGGCGCTGTCGGGCGCACGCGACGCGACAGAGCGCGAGCACTGGACGCTCGGCGACGAGGTCGTCCTGCGGGGCCGCGGCGAGGCGACGCGGGTCGCCGTGCCGTCCTGACCGTCCGCACTGGGGCGCCCCGCCGCCGGTCGGCCGCGCAACCGACCGCACCCAGTGCGCGAGCCGTGAATGGTCATCTGCCGATGGAGTCATCGGCCGATGTCCACTCTCGGGCGGTCAGGCCGGCGCCGGCTGCCCGAGCGCGTCGGCGAGCTGCGCGCGCGAGGAGATCTCGAGCTTCGTGTACGCGTTGCCGAGGTGGTACTCGACGGTCTTGCGGGTGACCCAGAGCGCCTCGGCGATCTCGCGGTTGGTCCGCCCCTCCGCGGCGAGCTCGACGATCCGCCGCTCGCTCGGCGTGAGCGCCTCGACGCCGCTGAGGCGCTCGCGCTGCGGCCGGCCGCCCGCCGCCGTGAGCTCGTCGCGGACCCGCCGCGCGAGCCACGCCGACTCCGTCCGCGCGGCGATGTCGAGGGCCGCCCGCAGGACGTCGCGCGCCTCGCGCTTCGCCCCCGTGCGACGCAGGGCCGCTCCGAGGTCGTGGAGCGCGCGGCCGTGCTCGAGCCGCATCGGCCCAGGCGCGAGGATGTCGGCGGCCTCCCGCAGCGGCGCGATCCGCGCGGCGTCGTCGGGGAGCGCGAGGGCGCGGATGCGCACGCACGTCCCGAGCGCACCCGGCGTCCCGGCCGCCCGCGCCACCTCGATGTCGTGGTCCATCAGCTCGAGTGCCTCCTCGCCGCGGCCCTGACGGGCCAGCAGCTCGGCGAGGCGCAGTCGGCCGCGTGTCGCCAGCGGGGCCCGCCATCCGCGCCCGTCGGCGATCGCGATCACCTTGCGAAGGTCGCCCTCGGCCTCATCGGTGCGACCGCACCACGATCGCACGAGCCCGCGGGTGCTCAGCGCGAACGGCTCGATGTAGGTGTCCTGCGCGGGACCCATCGGCCTGTCGATGAGCTCGGCGGCCTCGTCGAGACGGTCGAGGAGCGCGAGGTTCTCCGCCGTGATCGCAGCGAGGGCCGGGGCGGTGACGACGAGCCCTGCCTCGACGATCTGGTCGTACCCGAGGCGCGCCCGCGCGGCGCCGGCGGCGACCGACCCGAAGTCTCGATGCCAGTACCCCCACGACTGGTCGACGAAGAAGCTCGCGAAACGCAGGCCCCGGGCCCTCACCATGCGCTCGGCGTCCGTGAGGAGCGCACGGCAGGACTCCGCGTCCTCGGCGAAGCGGGCGGCGTGCGTGAGGAGGTTCCACGTCGAGCTGCCGGGACCGACGTGCTCGACGATCTCGCCCCGGTCGACCGCGCGGCGGACGAGCTCGCGGATCTCGGCAGCTGGCCGTCCCGCGCACGCGTCCTGGACGGCGAGATGGGCGAGGGTCACCGGGGACGGGGCCGCGGCCGCACGCCCCTCGGCGAAGCGCGCGTCGCGCTGCGGCCCGAATGCCTCGACGAAGATGAGCGCCTCCATGACGAAGGCCTCGAGTCGGAGCCGTAGGCCTGGGTCCGTCGCGGCCTCGTAGGCCTGGTCGACCTCGGAGAGCGCTGCCGCCGGGTCGGTGTGGACGAGGACGGTCCCGAGCGCCGCGCGGGCACGGACCTCGCCGTCGGCGTCGAGGCCCGCGGCGAGCGCCTCACGCAACCGCCCGACGCCCTCCGGGGCCTGGGCGCGCATCTCCAGCTCCCCGAGCTCGAGGAGGACGGACGCGCGGCTCTCCGCGGGCGGCGGCTCGGCGAGCGCGCGGCGC
>JBFIDS010000117.1:0-8770 GCA_041603715.1 Paraconexibacter sp.
CCGGCAAGGGCGCACGCGAGGCGGTCGTCCTCGTCGACGACAGCGCCTTCGTCGTCTCCGTCCGCAACCGCACCGTCATCACCGCCATCGATCGTGAGCAGCTGCGCGATCACGTCTTCACGAACATCGACAGCGCCGTCATCGGCTGACGTCGAGCACCACCGTCCCTCACCCACACCACCACCGAAGGAGCCACACGATGATCCGAGGAATGTTCAGCGCCATCAGCGGCCTGCGCAACCACCAGATCATGCTCGACGTCACCGCGAACAACCTCGCGAACGTGAACACGATCGGCTTCAAGTCCAGCCGCGTCGCCTTCAAGGACCAGCTGCAGCAGACCTACCAGTTCGGCACCGCGGCGGGCCCGACGACCGGTGGCCTCAACGGTCGCCAGGTCGGCCTCGGCGTGCAGCTCGCGACGATCGACAACCAGATGGGCTCCGGCTCGCTCCAGGCGACGGGCAACCCGTTCGACATCGCGATCCAGGGCAACGGCTGGTTCCGCGTCGGGCTCGGCGCCCCGCCCGCGTTGCCGTCCGAGACGCAGTACACGCGCGCCGGCAACTTCCGCCGCAACGACCAGGGCTTCCTCGTCACCGCCGACGGCTACTACGTCATGGGCCGCACCGCGGGTACCGACGCCTACATCGAGATCCCGATCGGCGCGACCGACACGATCGTCGGCGAGGACGGCTCGGTCTCCTACGTGCCCGCCGGCGGCGGGCCTCGCGCTCAGGCCGGCACGATCTCGCTCGCGCAGTTCCCCAACCAGGAGGGGCTCACGCGCGTCTCGGGCAACCGCTGGATCGCCGATCCCGCCTCGGGGCCGGAGACGGTCGGGACGCCGGGCGGCACGTTCGGGGTCACGACGTCGGGCACGATCGAGATGTCGAACGTCGACCTCGCGTCGGAGTTCACGCAGATGATCGTCGCCCAGCGCGGCTTCCAGGCCAACTCGCGGGTCATCTCGACGACCGACGACATGCTCCAGGAACTCGTCAACCTCAAGCGATGAGCTGACCGATGATCGAGCTCCACCGGCTCGCGCGCCCGCCCGAGCGGTTTCTCCTCAACCCCGACCTCATCCAGGTCGTCGAGTCCACGCCCGACACCCATGTCACCCTGACGACGGGGATGCGCTACGTCGTCACGGAGTCGCCCGCCGAGGTGACCGCCGCGGTGCGGGAGTGGCGCTCGGGCGTGCTCGCGGACGCCCTCGCGGGGACGCCCCGGCTGGTGGCGCCGGTGCGCTGACGTCGCGCTCCGCCCGCGCCGGCGGGACGCCGCCTCGGTGACCCGCCCGACCCGGTGCGCCGAGCGCCCCCGGTCCGCGCGAATGTGGATCCGGGGGGCCGACGGCCCGGTGAATCCACATTCACCGGGCGGGAGAGCGCGCGGGTGCGCGACGTTCGCGCATCGCCCGCGCCCGCGCCCGCGCCCGCGCCCGCGGCGTCAGGCCGCGGTCGCCCAGGCGCTGCTGCGGTCGCGCCCGGCGTTCTCCTGACGGTAGGCGCTCGGCGCCGACCCGTGCCGCAGCCGGAAGGCCTTCGCGAACTGCGCGGGCTGCCGGTAGCCGACGCGCGCGGCGACCTCGCGGACCGGCAGCGACGTGCTCACGAGGATCTCGGCGGCACGGTCCATACGGAGGTTGGCGAGCTCGGCGCGGAACGTCGTGCGCTGCTCCTCCATCACGCGCTGGATCTGGCGGCGGCTGGCGAACGTGTCGGCGGCGATGTCGTGGATCTGGAGGTCCGGCTCGGACAGGCGCTCACCGAGACGTGCCATCACCGTCTCGTACAGCTCGCGCCGGCCGCGGATGGTGCTGGGGCGGTGGGTGACCTGAGACATAACCGGAGTACGGACCACGCACCGATTTCGTCCAACCCGTCCGCGGGGTCCCGCGCGCCAGGGTGCCAGGTCGTACGGACGTGTGTCGACCAGAGCGCCTCAAGCCGACCGGGCACGGGCCGATCACCCGGCCACGAGGCCACCGCCCGATGGCCGCCGCGCCGCCCCGAACGACCCGACCAGGAGACCCTGATGTCCGACCTGCCCGACGCCCGCCAGATCGTCGTCTTCACCCTCGGTGACGAGGAGTACGGACTGCCGATCAACTACGTGCACGAGATCATCCGCTACACGGAGCCGCGCGCGGTCGCCTCGCGCGACACGAGCGTCCGCGGCGTCATCTCCCTGCGCGGCCGCATCGTCCCGGTCTTCGACCTGTGTGTCCGCCTCGGCCTCTCGGCCACGACGGCGGCCGACCGCGCGAAGATCGTCATCGTCGAGACCGGCAGCGAGATGGCCGGCGTCGTCGTCGACACCGTGGAAGAGGTCGTGACGGTCGACGAGGAGCACGTCGACGCGGCCCCGGTCGTGGGCGGCGTCGTCATCGACGGCATCGCGAAGCTCGACGACCGCCTCGTCGTCCTCCTGTCCCCGGAGGCGATCGTCGCCGTGGACGTCGACTTCGCCTCGGCCGCCGCCGAGCTCGCCGCGACCGCGGACGTCCGTGCCGAGGCCGCCGCGGACTCCGCGCCCGCCGAGTCCGCTTCGCCCTCCCCCGTCGCTGCCGCGGCCTGACGCACCCGACGTTCCCCGCCGACCCGTGACCCCCACCGACACGCCCACCCGCGTTCTCGTCGCCGACGACTCGGGCCTGATGCGCCGCATCCTGTCCTCGTCGCTCACCGAGAGCGGGTTCGAGGTCGTCGGTGCGGCACGGGACGGCGACGAGGCCCTCGCGCTCTGGAAGGAGCATCACCCCGACGCGATGACCCTCGACCTCGCGATGCCGGGCATGGACGGCATCGGGGTCCTGCGCGCGCTGCGCCGCGACCACGAGAGCGTGCCCGTCGTCGTCGTGAGCGCGTTCAGCCCCGCCCACGGGGCGCGGGCGGTCGACGCGCTCGCCGAGGGCGCCTTCGATCTCGTCGCGAAGCCCGGTGCCGGCGACGGCATCGAGGGCTTCATGACGGAGCTGGGAGACAAGGTCCGCGCGGCCGCCTCCGCCGGTCGCTCCCGCGCGGCGCGCCGGCCCGTGGAGCGTCCCCCGCGCCGGCCGGGTACGGTCCCGCCCGGCGAGAACGCCGGGGTGCGCACGCGGCCTCCCGGTCCGGTGGCGCCCGCGACCCGACCCGCCCGCACGGGGACCGAGCGGTTCGTCGTCATCGCCTCCTCGACCGGCGGGCCTCGCGCGCTCGCCGAGCTGATCCCGAACCTGCCCGCGCACCTCGGCCAGGGCGCCGTGATCGTCCAGCACATGCCGGCCGGCTTCACCGGCTCGCTCGCCGCCCGGCTCGACTCGCTCGCGGAGATCGAGGTCGCGGAGGCCGCCCCGGGCGACCTCATCACGCCGGAGCGCATCCTCCTGTGCCCGGGCGGCAGCCACCTGCGCATCGGCGACGACCGCCGCCTCGCGCTGAGCGACGCCCCGCCCGTCGGTGCCCTGCGCCCGCGCGCGGACCTCACGATCTCCGACGTCGTGCGCGTCTGGAAGGACCGCGTCCTGCTCGTCGTCCTCACCGGGATGGGCCGTGACGGGACGGACGGCGCCGCCGCGGTGAAGGCCGCCGGAGGGCGCGTCCTCGTCGAGTCCGAGCAGACCTGCACCGTCTACGGGATGCCCCGCGCCGTCGTCGAGGCCGGGCTCGCCGACGTCGTCGCCCCGCTCCACCAGCTGCCTGCACTGATCGCCGAGGAGGCGCTCCGATGAGCCTCATGTCCGACCGCGTCCCCACGCGTGTCACCCCCACGCCGTCCGCCGCGGGGGACCCGTACCCCGAGTTCACCGCCGGCCTGCGCCGCCTCACGGGGATCGACCTCGACCAGTACAAGCGCTCGCAGATGGAGCGCCGGATCCGCACCTGGATCCGCGCCCGTCACGGGGATGACGACCTCCTCGCCGAGCTCACGCGGCTGCGTTGCGACGATGCCGAGCTCGACGCGTTCCTCGACCGGATGACGATCAACGTCAGCCAGCTGTGGCGCAACCCGGAGCAGTGGGACCGGCTCGCGCGGGACGTCCTCCCGGACCTCCTCGCCGACGATCCGCCCCGCCTGCGCTGCTGGAGCGCGGGCTGCTCCTACGGGGCCGAGGCCTACACCCTCGCCGCGCACGTCGTCGAGGCGACCCGCGGCCGCCGCGCCCGTGCGGAGATCGTCGGCACCGACATCGACAAGCGGGTCGTCGCCCGGGCGACGCGGGGGATCTTCAGCGACCAGGACGCGCGGGACGCCCCGCGCACCGCACTGAATCGTCACTTCGAGCAGACCCAGGACGGAACGTGGGCGGCGAAGGATCCGCTGCGACGCCTCGTGAAGTTCGAGACCGGAGACCTCCTGCGGGTGCGCCCGGCTCCGGATTCCTTCGACCTCGTCCTCTGCCGCAACACCGTCATCTACTTCAACGAAGAGGTCCGCGACGCGCTGCACGCGAGGCTCGTCGACGCACTGCGCCCGGGCGGCTACCTCATCGTCGGCGCGACCGAGCGCGTCGTCCACGCCCGCGAGCTCGGGCTCACCCCCACCCACCCGTTCACGTACCGCAAGGACTGAGGGAGCACCCCGATGGACACCTCCGAGTACCTGCCGATGTTCCTCGCCGAGTGCCGTGAGCACCTCCAGGAGCTGAACACCGCCGTCGTCCGCCTCGAGGACGCGCCCGACGACCGCGCGATCCTCGACGAGATCTTCCGTGCCGCGCACTCCCTCAAGGGGATGAGCGCGACGATGGGCTTCGAGGGCGTCGCGCGCCTCACGCACCAGATGGAGGACGTCTTCGAGCTGCTGCGCCAGCGCCAGGCCGCGCTGCCCGCCTCCGTCGTCGACGTGCTCCTCGAATGCCTCGACGCGCTCGAGGAGGCGATCGACGCGATCGAGACCTCGGGTGCCGAGGCGATCGAGCCCGACGCCCTCATCTCCCGCCTCGCCGCTCTCGTGCGCGACGACGACGTCGAGGATCCGCTCGGTGGGCCGGACGTCGCGCCTCCCGCCCCCGCGGTCGTCCCGGAGCTCGCCGACGGCGAGCGCGTCGTCCACCTCGAGGTCACGCTCGGGGACGCCGCGGTGATGCCCAGCGTCCGCGCGTTCATGGTCCTCTCCGCGGTCGCCGAGCACGGCACCGTGGTCTCGAGCCGACCGTCCGAGGCGGAGGTCGACGGCTTCACCGGCAAGGTGATCGAGGTGGCCCTCGTCTCGGGCGCCCCGGACGATTCGCTCCTCGACGCGGCGCGCTCGATCGACGACGTCGCGACCGCGAGGATCGTCGCCGCCGCCGACCGGCCCGACGACGAGGACGCGGACGTGTCGCTCCTCGAGTGGCCGGGACCGTCCGCCGTCGACGTCGCGCAGGACCTGGCCGCCGGTGACGCGGCCGCTCCGAAGGGGGACGGCAAGCGCAAGGCGACGACGGTCCGCGTCGACGCCGAGCGCCTCGACCAGCTCATGCACTACATGGGGGAGCTCGTCGTGCAGCGCACGCACGTCGAGGCTCTCGCGGCCGACGGCGACATCGCCGGCGTGCAGCAGGCGATGCAGGAGCTCACCCGCTCCTCCCACGCCCTGCAGTCGATGGTGATGCAGATCCGCATGATCCCCGTCGAGGCGGTCTTCCTGCGCTTCCCGCGGCTCGTCCGCGACGTGAGCTCGAAGCTCGGCAAGCAGGTCGAGCTCGAGATCGTCGGGCAGGAGACGGAGCTCGACCGCACCGTCGTGGACGCGCTCGGCGATCCGCTCGTCCACCTCATCCGCAACTCGCTCGACCATGGCCTCGAGCCGCCCCAGGAGCGGGAGGCCGCCGGCAAGTCGCCGACCGGAACGCTCACGATCTCCGCCCGTCACGCGGGCGGGAGCATCATCATCTCCGTCGCCGACGACGGCCGCGGGATCGACCCCGTGCGGGTCGGCGAGCGGGCCATCGACCGTGGTCTCATCACTCCCGAGCAGGCGGCGACGCTCGACGTCGCGGGAGCGATCGAGCTCCTCTTCGCCCCGGGCTTCTCGACCGCCGAGACCGTCGGGGATCTCTCGGGTCGCGGCGTCGGGATGGACGCCGTGCGCACGAAGATCCGCTCGCTCGGCGGCGAGGTCATCCTCACCGCGGTGCCCGGCGAGGGCACGAGCGCCGAGATCCGGCTGCCGCTCACGCTCGCGATCATGAGCGCGCTGCTCGTCGAGGTCGACGGCCTGCCCTACGGGATCGCCCTCGGCCGCGTCGAGCGGACGATGCGCATGCAGGACGTCACCGTCCGCTCGGTCGCCGGCCAGCGGATGCTCGTCCTCGACGATCGTGCCGTCCCGCTCGTCCGTGGTCGCGAGGTCTTCGGCCACAAGGACACGCCGGGCGCCCCCGGATGGGAGGAGCCCCGGGACGACACGCACGTCGTCCTCGTGCGCGCGTCCGACCGCACGGTCGCGCTCAGCGTCTCGGCGCTCGTCGGCCAGTACGAGCTCGTCACGCGCCCCCTGCCGGCCGGAATCGCCGATGCCGGCGCGGTGAGCGGCGCCGCCGTCGTCTCGAGCGGCGCGATCGTCCTTCTCGCCGACTGCGATGCCCTCACCACCACCACCCGCGCCCAGGAGCCCACAGTCCGATGAGCACACCGATCTACTCCGATGTCCAGCTCGACGCACTGCGCGAGCTCGCGAACATCGGCTCCGGCCAGGCGGCTGCCGCCCTGTCGCAGCTGCTGGGGCGTCCTGTCGACATCTCCGTCCCGACGGCAGCGGCGCTTCCGCTCGCCGACGCGGTGGCCGTCAGCGGCGACCCGGACGCCCCCCGCTACGGGATCCTCGTGCCGATCATCGGCGATATGGACGCCTCGGTCGTCCTGCTCGTCCCGGAGGAGGACGCGGTGACGCTCACGTCCGTGTTCGGCCTCGAGCCCGCCTCGGAGGACGGCCGCTCGATGCTCGCCGAGGTCGGCAACATCCTCGGGACCTCGTACATCAACGTCCTCGCGCAGATGACGGGGATGGGGATGGAGCCCGCCCCGCCCCAGGTGACCCACGACATGCTCGGCGCGATCCTCGCCTCCGTGCTCCTCGGCCGCGGCGACGACGTCGACGTCGCGCTCGTGCTCGACAGCGCGCTCGAGGTCGAGGGCGAGTCCTGCTCGATGTCCTTCCTGCTGCTCCCGCAGCCCGGCGGGGTCGACGAGCTCCTCGGCCGCATCGGTCTCTGACGTCCCGTGCCGTTGACCCCGACAACCGCCGAGCACCTCGCCCGCATGGGGGAGATCGTCAGCTCCGCGAACGCGGGTGACGTCCTCGCCTGCGTCGGCCTCGGGTCGTGCATCGGTCTTGCGCTCATCGACCGGCGCGCCGGCGTCGCGGGCCTCGCGCACGTGATGCTGCCGGTGTCACCGGGCGAGACCGACCAGGTCGGGAAGTTCGCCGACCTCGCGGTTCCGGCGCTCGTCGAGGAGATCGGGCGTCTCGGGGCGGCCAAGCACCGCCTCGACGCGGTCCTCGTCGGCGGTGCCGCGATGTTCAGCTTCGGAACGACGGGCACGACCCAGGAGATCGGAAAGCGCAACGAGGAGGCCGTCCGGTCCGCCCTCGATGCGACCCGGATCCCGGTGCGAGCGGCCGAGACGGGGGGCGACCGCGGACGGACGATGCGGGTGCACGTGGGGACCTCGCGCGTCACGTCGCGAGAGGCGGCGGGCGCCGAGATCGAGCTCTACGGCGACCTCGCGATCGACTTGCGGAGGGCGGCATGAACGACTTCCTCAACCCCGACGAGATCGAGAAGCTCTTCGCGCGCGCCGCGGAGGGCAACCTCCCCGTCGAGACGGACCGTCAGGCGACCGGCGGTCGCCGCGCCCGCTGGCTGCGGACCGTCGACTTCACGCGCCCGACGAAGTTCTCCACCGACCAGGAGCGCCGCCTGCGCCGTCTCCTGGACAGCTTCTGCCAGTCGGCGACGACGCGCCTCGTCGCCGAGCATCGCCTCCCGGTCGAGTTCGAGGTCATCGACGTTCAGCAGCTCACGTGGACGAACGCCTTCGCGCTGCTCCCCGACCAGTCGGTCCACACGACGATCTCGACGAGCCCCCACGACGCGCGGATGCTCATCTCCGCCGAGCGTCCGCTCCTGTGCACGGCGCTCGAGGGCCTGCTCGGGGGCAACGCCGAGGAGCCCGTCCCGGAGCGCGAACTCTCCGATCTCGACCTCATCCTCGTGCGCCGCTTCATGGGAACGCTCATCGAGCTGATGTCCGGCTCGTGGTTCGATCTCGCGGAGGTCCGCCTCGCACCCGAGCGGATCGACACCCAGGCCGAGACGGTCCAGGTCGCCCCGGGCAGCGAGCCGACGCTCGCGATCACGATGGAGGCGCGCCTGCACCGGGTGAGCGCGACCGTCGCCCTGCTCGTGCCCTACAGCGCGATCGCCCCGGTCGGCGCCGCCTTCTCGCGGCGCGACGAGGACGACCGCCGCCGCGACCCGAGCTCGATGGAGGCGCTGCGCGCCGGCCTCGAGCGCGTCGACGTCACCGTCCGCGCCGAGGTCGCCTCGACGACGCTCTCGATCGAGCAGATCCTCGCCCTCAAGCCCGGCGACGTCGTCGCGCTCGACGGGCGCGCCGGGGAGGACGTCACCCTGTGGGCGGACCGGGTGCCCGTGCACGCGGGTCGTCCCGGCCGGCACCAGGGCCGCCGTGCCATCCAGCTGACCCGGAGCCTGGAGCGTGAGACATGAGCGATCAGGCCCTCCTGCGTCTCGGCGCCTCGACCGCGGACGCGGTCCGGGAGGTCCTCGAGA
>JBFIDS010000118.1:0-8734 GCA_041603715.1 Paraconexibacter sp.
AGACCGCGGCCGAGATGTTCGAACTGCTCGCGCGCCTCAACGACGAGGGGTCGACGATCGTCTACGTCACGCATGATCTCGACCTCGCCTCCCGCGCCAAGCGCATCGTCACGATCCGCGACGGCGTCGTCGCGGACTGACGGGCGCTCCCCATGTCGATGTCCGCCGCGCTGCGCAAGTCCGTCACCGACCTCACCCGTCGCCGGGCCCGGACGTTCTTCACCGTGATCACGCTCGCGCTCGCGGTGGCGAGCGTCGGGATCCTCGCGGTTTCCTCGGTCATGGAGCAGTCGATGGACCGCGAGGTCGCGGCGACGAAGCTCTCGGACGTCACGGTGTCGATGAAGCCGCTGCGTCTCGACGCCTCGCAGGTCGCCCGCCTCGAGCGTCTACCGAACGTCGCGGCCGTCGAGCCGCGCAGCGTCTTCTCGACGAGGGTGTTCGTCGGCGCGCGCCGCGACACCGCGCTCGTGGTCGGCGTACGCGACTTCGACCGCCAGGACGCCGACGTCGTCGCCGTCGAGGCGGGCGCCGCCCGCGCCGGCTCGGTGCTCGCCGATCGCAACAACGCGAGCCACACGAGGTTCGACGCGGTGACGGGCGACACCGCGCGGCTCATCGGCGGGGACGGGTCGGTGCTCACGGTGCCCGTCGCCGGGGTCGGGCGCAACCTCACGGGAGCCGACCAGGTCGTCGGCGGGGCGATCGTCTTCTACACCGACGTCGGGACGGTCGCCCGGCTCAGCGGGACCGCCGGCTTCACCTCGCTCGGGCTCCGGCTCGACGACGCCTCGCGCCCCGCGGCGGAGCGCACCGTCGCCGCCCTGCGCGACGAACTGCGCGCGACGACGACGTTCACCGCCTTCGACGACCTGCCGGTGATCCAGGAGGAGGGCAGTTACCCCGGCAAGGACGAGTTCGCCAAGCTCGCGAGCGTCCTCAACATCGTCACGGTCCTCGCGCTGCTCTCCGCGCTCGTGCTCCTCTCGAACACGATGACGACGCTCATCGGCGAGCAGACGGGCGAGATCGCGGCCATGAAGGCGATCGGGGCGCGCAGGCGCGACATCCGCCGCATGTACCTGCGGACGGCGCTGCTGTTCGGGGCGCTGGGAGCTCTTGTCGGGGCCGCTCTCGGGGTCGTCATGACGAACGTCCTCGTCCGCTTCCTCGCCTCGCTGGGCTTCGGGATCGACGCGACGTTCGGGGTCTCCGTCCCCGTCCTGGCGGCGAGCATCGTCGTGGGACTCCTCGGCCCGCCGCTCGCCGCGCTGCCGGCCATCCGCCGCGCGACGCGGCTCCCCCTCCGCGAGGCGCTCCGGGCGAGCGGCGCCGCCGTCGGCGGGCAGGGCCGGCTGGACCGCGTGCTGCGCCGCGCGAGTGCGCTGCCCCGCAACGTCCAGATCGGCCTGCGTGGCCTCGGCCGGCGCAAGCGCCGCAGCCTCGCGACGGGGCTGCAGGTCTCGCTCGCCGTCGCGACGCTGCTCGCGCTCCTCTCCCTCGGCTCCGGCGTGGGGCAGACGACGGCGAGCGCGTTCGACGACAACCACTTCGACGTCTGGGTGCAGGCGGTCGCGAGCAAGCCGTTCGATCCCGGTGCCGAACGGGTCGTGCGGGCGGTCCACGGCGTACAGGACACCCAGCCGTGGATGCGCAACTCCGTGCGGGTCGACGACGCCGACGTGCCGGCCTGGGGACTGCCCGCCCGGCCGATGATGAATACCCGGATGATCGACGGCCGCTGGTACGGCGAGGCGGAGGTCGGCGCCCGGGCGAAGGTCGCGGTTCTCGGCCGCACGCTCGCGAACACGACGGGCAAGGATGTCGGGGACACGATCCGGATCGGGACGAGCAACGGACCGGCGAGGCTGCGGGTGATCGGCATCTCGGCCAACCAGATGGACAACGCCGGCGTCGTCTTCCTCCCGGTGACGACCCTGCAGTCGGTGCTCGGCTCCCCCGGCGCGGTCAACAGCCTGTGGATCACCAGCGAGTCGAAGAACCACGCAGAGATCGACCACACGACGACACACGTCGAGGACGCGCTCGCGGCGCGCGGCAACCAGGTGGGGACCTGGGTGAACTACGACGTGAAGGACAAGGCGATCGCGGCCAACGGCCAGCTCACCACGTCGCTCACGGTGCTCGGCCTGCTCATCGTGGCGATCAGCCTCGTCGGGCTCGTCAACGCGATCACGATGGCCGTCCTCGAGCGTACCCGGGAGATCGGGATGCTCCGCAGCGTCGGCGCGCGGGCCCGTGACATCCGCCACATCTTCGCGACCGAAGGGCTGATCGTCGCCGCACTCGGCTGGGGCGCCGGGGTCCCGCTCGGCTACGTGCTCGCGCGTCTCATTGGCTGGGGCACCGGCGAGATCGTCGGGCTCGAGATCGACTTCGTCTTCCCGCTCTCCCACGTCGCGATCGCGCTCGCCGGCACGCTCGCGCTCGCGGGGCTCGTCATGCTCGCCCCCGTCCGGCGGGCCGCCCGCGTGGGCCCCGGGGAGGCGCTGCGCTACACGTGAGCCGCAGACCGCGTGAGGCACCGCGGCGCGCGGTTCCGCGGCGAGGCCCCGCGCCGTCGGCCCACGCTCGCGACGGCGACCGTGACGCAGGCTCCGTAGTTCCCCGTCGCCCTTCGCGGGTCGCGCACCGATGGCGATGGGACACGGCGGCACGAAGCTCGCACCATGAACGTTCTCGTCGCTTACGGATCCAAGCACGGAGCGACCGCCGAGATCGCGGAGGCGATCGCCGGGACGCTCCGCGACGAGGGGCTCGACGCCGTCTGCCGCGAAGCAGGCGACGTGAAGAGCCTCGACGACTACGACGCCGTCGTGCTCGGCAGCGCCGTCTACATGAAGCGCTGGCGCGGCGGCGCGAAGCACTTCCTGCGCCGGCACGCCGACGCGCTCGCCCGCATGCCGCTCTGGGTGTTCAGCTCCGGGCCGGTCGGGGAGCCCAACGCCGACGAGGCGGACTCGCCCTGGCTGGAGCCGCCGCGGATCGTCGAACGCGTCGAGGAGATCGGCGCGCGCGAGCACGTCGTCCTCGGTGGTCGCGCGCCCCGGGGGTCGCGGATGGAACGCGGGACGCCCGAGGCGTTCCGTGACCGTCGGAACTGGGAGGAGATCCGGCTCTGGGCGCAGCGGATCGGGGCCGAACTGAACGGGGCCGCGTCCGGGCTCGGCGCCGGGCCGCGCAGGTGACCACCACCCGCGCGCCGAGAATCCCGCGCGGCGCGCCCCGCCCATCGGACGGACGTTCGGCGCCCGGCGAATCCGTTCGTGGGACTCTCCTCTGCGATGCGCGCCCGGCCGACTGACCTCGACGATCCGGACGACCACGGGCCCGGCGCGACACCGCCGGTGGGCGCGACGATCGTCGCGGACGAGGTGACGAAGAGCTACGGCAGCCTCGCCCGCGCGGTCGACGGCGTGTCGCTGCGCGTCGAGGCGCGGCAGTTCGCGCTCCTCTCCGGCCCGTCCGGCTCGGGGAAGAGCACACTGCTCAACCTCATCGCCGGCTTCGACATCCCCGACGCCGGCACCATCACCGTCGACGGGCGCCCCGTCACCGACACCACCGACATGGCGCACTTCCGGCGCGAGGTCCTCGGGTTCGTCTTCCAGTCCCACCACCTCATCTCCGGGCTCACCGCGCTCGACAACGTCGACGTCGCGCTCCTCCCTACGGGCCGGCGGCGGGCGGAGCGCGTCGAGTTGGCCCGGGCATCGCTCGCCGAGGTCGGCATGGCGGCGCGGACCACCCACCTCCCCTCGCAGCTCTCCGGCGGTGAGCGTCAGCGCGTCGCCGTCGCGCGCGCTCTCGCGAACCGCCCGCGCCTCCTGCTCGCCGACGAGCCGACGGGCCAGCTCGACACGGCCTCGGGCGTCGAGATCCTCGAGCTGTTCCGTGCGCTACGCGACCGGCTCGGGATGACGATCCTTCTCGTCAGCCACGACGAGGAGGCGCGACGCTACGCGGACGTCACGTTTCAGATGCGTGACGGCCGCCTCGTCACTCGAGCGCCTCCGCAGGACGCAGGCGCGTGACCCACCAGGCCGGGTAGAGGCTTCCGACCGCGCCCGTCGCGAGTGCGACGAGGACAGCCCGCCCGAGCGTGCCCGCGGTGTAGTGAGGATCGACGAGCGCGGAGGCGTCCACGGCGCGGACGATGAACTCACCCGCCACGACGCCGAGGCCTGCCCCGAGGACCGCGCCGACGAGGCTGAGCAGGACGCCCTCCGCGAAGACGAGCCGGGCGACCATCGGGCGCGGCCAGCCGATCGCGAGCAGCAGCGCGAAGTCCGAGCGGCGCTCGAAGACCGCCATGAGCATCGTGTTCGTCACGACGATGCCGCCGACGAGCAACGCGAGACCGGCGAACACGACAGCCGCCTTGCGGATGAGCAGCGCGTTCGTATCGAGGCGCTCGACCTGGCCGGGCTCGCTGATGACGAACGTGCCCGGAAACACCGCCTGGAGCCGCTGTGCGACCTCCGCGGAGCGCGCGCCCGGAGCGAGCTTGATCGCGATCGTCGTCGCGTCGTTCTCACGCCCGCGCATCCGCCCGACGGTCTCGAGCCCGAGGACCGCGCCCTGATCCTCGAACGCGACCCCTGACTGGTAGATCCCGACGATCGGGTAGCTCCCGGCCGTAAGGTCGAGCGTCTCGCCGACGGAGAGACCGAGCTCGCGTGCGGCGGCGGCTCCGACGACGGCCTCGGTCTCGCGGCGGGGCCGGCGTCCCTCGATGAACACGCGGCGCTGCAGCACGAAGCCCGCTGGGTCGAGGCCGAAGACGAGGAACGACGGCTCTCCCGGCAGCTCTCCGGTCGCGACGGTGGCGGGGGCCGCCTCAGCGACGCCACGCTGCTCGCCGACCCTCTCGACGAGCAACCGTGGCAGCGACGACGCGGTGAGCTCGCCGACCCCCGCCTGGAACATCCCGAGCTCGGCGCCCCCGAGCTGGATGATCCCGGAGGCGCTGCGCTCGATGCCCTTGCTGAGCCCGAGCAGCGCGACGATGATCGCGACGCCGACGGCGATCCCCACCGCGGTGAGCCCGGTGCGTGCCGCGTGCCGTCGCAGGTCGACGAGGATGAGGCGGAGCATCGGACCTGGGTTTCTCGCATCTGCGAGGCGGCGTGTCCTCGCCATCCGTCCGCGCCGTGCTGCGGAACAGTACGCACGCGTGGCGCGCCCGCGCTCGCGAGCCCGGACGCTTGCGGGGAACCCGGTGAAGGAGAACGCAAAGCGCGCAGCTCGTCTGAGGAGGTACGGCGCGGAGGGCCGGACGGTCAGGTCTGCGTGACAACGACGCACACGTCGTCGTCGTGGCCGTCGTCGCCCAGCTCGCGCGACACCGCATCCGCGAGGTCCGCTCTTGGACCCAACCGCGCGACCACCGCACGCAGAGCCTCGAGCCCCTCGTCGAGCGGGCGGTCTCGCCGCTCCACCAGACCGTCGGTGTAGAGCATGAGGGCACTACCGGGACGCAGCGTGCACGCCCCCTGCGGACGACGCGCAGCGACGCCGAAGGCGTCGAGGGCGGGCGACCGCCCCTCCCACAGGTAGTGCGGGTCGCCGTCCGCCGGCAGCACCAGCGGCGGCAGGTGCCCGGCACAGGAGTACCTGAGAGCCCCCGACTCGACATCGAGCTCCGCGTAGACGAGCGTCGCCATCTGCCCGACCCCGTGGCGCCGCGCGTACCCGTCGAGCGCCTCGAGCAGGCAGCCGGGACCCAGCCCGGTCGAGGCGAGCGCCCGGACCGCGCTACGCAGCTGGCCCATCGTCGCGGCGGCCTCGATGCCACGACCAACCACGTCGCCGATGACGAGACCGAACGTCGTCCCGTCCACGACGTCGAAGGCGTCGTACCAGTCCCCACCCACCTCGAGGCCGCTCACGCCGGGACGGTAGACCACCTCCACCGCGGGCCGGGTCGGCAGCTCACCGGACAGGAGGCTGCGCTGCAGCTGCAGGGCGATGTCCCGCTCGCGGCGCTGGGAGCGCAGCAGCTCCTCCTCGTAGCGCCGCCGGTCCGTGGCGTCGAAGACGGTCGTCTGGATGAGCCGGGGCCGGTCCTCCTCGTCGGTGCACAGCACGGAGTTGACGAGGGCGGGCAGTCGCGTGCCGTCGGCGCGGACGATCTCGACCGCGATCTCGCGCACGGAGCCCTGCATCCGCAGGAGGGGTGCGTAGTGCGTCTCGTGGTAGATCCGCGCCCCGGGCGCCAGGAGGTCCTGGAAGCGACGGCGGTCCTGGAGATTGGCGCGGGAGTGGCCCGTCCACGACTCGAACGTGCGGTTGACCCGGATGATGGTCCCGTCGGGCCGCGTCACCAGATAGCCGCAGGGCGCGTCCTCGAAGAGCTCGACCGCATCCGCGAACAGGGTCTTGTCCGAGCTCACGCCCGGAGGAACGACTCGATGGCCGCGACCGTCTCGTCAGGGGCGCTGAGGTTCGGGCAATGCCCGGCCGCCTCCATCCGGACCAGCTGGCTTCCCTCCAGCCGCTCGTGCACATACGCGCCGACCGTGTCGGGTGCGATCACGTCGTCCGAACACTGGAGGATCAGGCTCGGGACGCGGACCCGCGCGAGGTCCTCGCGGTTGTCCGACATGAAGGTCACCCGCGCGAAATGCCGCGCGATCTCGGGGTCGCTGCGACAGAAGCTGTTCGTGAGCTCCTCCCCCAGCTCTGGGCGGTCCTCGTTGCCCACGATGATCGGAGCCATCGCGCTGGACCACCCGAGGTAGTTGCTGTCCATCGAGTCGAGGAGCCCCTCGATGTCCTCGCGGGTGAAGCCCCCGACGTAATCCTCGTCGTCGATGTATCGCGGGGACGGCGCGACGAGCACCAGCCGGCCGAATCGCGAGGGCTCGGCCGCGGCGGCGAGCACCCCGATCATCGCGCTCACGGAGTGGCCCACGAAGACGACCTCGCGCAGGTCGAGCTCGCGGCAGATCTCCAGGACGTCGTCGGCGTACCCGCGCAGCGTCGCGTAACGCGACTTGTCGAACGCCGACGTGGTCGACCCCCCGGAGCCGACGTGATCGAACAGCACGATCCGATGGGCGTCGGCGAACGCCGGCCAGACGAAGCGCCACATGTTCTGGTCGCACCCGAAGCCGTGGGCGAAGACCATCGGGGGGCCGTCGGGCAGCCCGCGTTCGACCACGTTGTTGCGCTGCAGGGCGTTCATGCTCCGTCTTCTTCCTCGAACGGCATGACGTCGAACATGCCGGTGATGGTGAGGAGCTGGCGGACCGGACGCTGGAGCTCCGACCGCAAGGTCAGCTCCCACCCGTGGCGGTCAGCGTCGCGAAGCAGCCCGTCGAGCACGCGCAGACCCGAGGAGTCCATGAAGGTGAGCTGGGCGAGGTCGAGGACCACCGGTCCGTCGGGGAGGTGGCGGCGGACCGCGTCGTCCAGTTCGCTCGTGACCGCGACATCGAGCTCGCCCACCGCGAAGACGACGTTGCGGGCTTCCGTCTTTCGGACCTGCACTTCGAACCCCGGTCGTCCGGGCTGGGATGGCATGTGCTGAGGCGTCTCCCGGGCCGTATCGAGCATCGGGGCTCCGCGTCCCCCGCCGGGCGCGCCGAAGAGGGACACCCTAGCGGCTCTGCGCCTATCCCGACAAGGTCGACGAGCACGACGTCGCGACCGACCAGGCTGCGGGCGATCACCCGCTGCAGGACCTCGGCGGCGCCCTCGACCGACCTCGAATCCCGTCTCGTCGCGGAAGGGCTCTTCGAGCTGGGTGAGCGCCAGCCTGCTCGCCCTCGTCGGGCCGATCGGCCTCGGGTTCCTGCGCCCGTCAGTGCGATGGCGGCGCGTAGTGCTCGGCGAACATCTTGTGAACGAGCTCACCGCGGCTGGACACGCCCACCTTCTCGAAGATCGCCTTGATGTGGTCGCGCACCGTGTGCGGCGAGAGGTGGAGGTCGGCCCCGATCTCGTTCGTGCCGAGCCCGCGGGCGATCGCCCGCGTCACGTCGACCTCGCGCTTGGTCAGCTCGTACGCTTCGATGATCAGCGGCGCGACGTCGCCCGCCTTGGCCGGCTCGATGACCAGCGCCATCTGGTCGGTCCCCTCGAGGACCGATCCGTGCAGCAGCAGCCAGACCCCGCGCAGCGTGCGCATGCGCGCGCGGATCGACGGCTCGCCCCGGGCGTGCGCAGCACGCATCTGGGCCGCGAGGCCCGACGTGTGGAACGGCAGCGGCACGGCGCCGTCCCTCATCGCGAGCGCGGGATCGAGCTCGTCGAGCCAGCCGGCCGCCTCACGGGTCACCGAGACGACCCCGCCCTTCTCGTCGAGCACGACGACCCCGGCGTCACGGACCACCGGGCTGGCCGTCGGTTGCGCGAGCATCGCCCGCCGCAGTCCGCGGCCGACGATCGCGGCCGCCCGCTCGAGCCAGTCCTTCTCGTCGTCGTCGAACCGCGCGCCGTCACCGGCACGGTTGAGCTGCCCGATCCCCCACGCCGCCTCGCCGACCGTGAAGGCGAGGCGCACCTCGGCGGTGAAGTCGCTCGCCACGCTGTACTCGCGAAAGCGCGGAGACCGCTCGGGGCGCCCGCCGGTCGCGTCGTGGATGTCGGCGACGCGTCGGCCGCTGCGCGCGATGTCGGTGAACTTGAGGAAGTCGGGGACGAGGAACTCGTAGTCCCAGGTCGGCCGGCACTGGTCGGCCGGCAGGTCGTTGACGACACCGGCGCC
>JBFIDS010000119.1:0-8656 GCA_041603715.1 Paraconexibacter sp.
GGCCGTAGGCCTTCGCCGCGGCGACGCGGGCGCGCTCGGCGTCGAGGTCGTCGCGCGACCCCAGTCCGACGAGGATCCAGCGGGCGCCGGCGGCATGGGCGACGGCGAGGTGGCCCTTCGCGGACTTCGCCTCCCCGCGCTCGACGAGGTCCGCGAGGGTGCCCTCGGCGACGTCCCCGGCGATGCCCTCGCCCTCCAGCACTCCGACGACGATCGTGTCCGCTCCGGTCTCGAGAGCCCCGGCGGTGGTCGCGATGATCTCCATCGTCGCAACCTACCCTGCGCGGCCTCTCTACCATCCCGGGCCTATGGCCAAGACCGTCATCCTCGGGACCGCCCGCACCCCCATCGGCAAGATGGGCGGCGGCCTCTCCACCCTCGGCGCCCCTGACCTCGGGGCCGCAGCCATCACCGCCGCCCTCGAGCGCGCCGACGTCGCCCCCGACCAGGTCGACCACGTCGTCATGGGTCAGGTCCTCCAGGCCGGCCAGGGGCAGATCCCCTCGCGCCAGGCGCAGGTGAAGGCCGGCATCCCCAAGGAGGTGTCCTCCGAGACGATCAACAAGGTGTGCGCCTCCGGCGTGCGTGCCGCGGTGATCCTCGACCAGGCGATCCGCGCGGGGGACGTGACCGTCGGCGTCGGCGGCGGCCAGGAGTCGATGTCGGCCGCCCCGTACCTGCTCCCGAACGCGCGCTTCGGATACCGCATGGGTGACGCGAAGGCGCTCGACGCGATGGTCCACGACGGGCTCACCAACCCGTTCAGCGGCAAGCAGATGTTCGTCGAGGCGACCGAGGTCGGCGACGAGATGGAGATCACCCGCCCGGACCTCGACCGCTGGGCGCTGCGCTCGCACGACCGCGCGCTCGAGGCGATCGACGACGGCCGCATGGCCGACGAGATCGTCCCCGTCACGATCAAGGGCCGCAAAGGCGACACGGTCGTCGAGGTGGACGAGGCTCCCCGCCGCGGCTCCACGCTCGAGTCGCTCGCCAAGCTCCCCGGCCTCATCGGCAAGGAGGGCTCCCACACCGCGGGCAACTCGCCGGGCGTCAACGACGGCGGCGGCGCGATGGTGCTCGCCTCCGACGAGTGGGCAGAGGCGAACGGCAAGAAGGTCCTCGCCGAGATCGTCACCCACGCCCAGACCGCGAACGACTTCCACATCCTCGGCACCACGCCCGCGAGCGCGGCGATGAAGGCGCTCGACCGCGCCGGCCTGCAGCCCTCCGACATCGACCTGTGGGAGATCAACGAGGCATTCGCCTCCGTGACGCTGCACTCGATGCGGATGCTGGGCATCGACGAGGACCGCGTGAACGTCAACGGCGGTGCGGTCGCCCTGGGCCACCCGATCGGCGCCTCGGGCGCGCGCATCATCGGCGCGCTCGTCCACGAGCTCGGGCGCCGGGGCGGTGGCCTCGGCTGCGCGGCGATCTGCTCGGGCGGCGGGCAGGGCGACGCGATCATCATCCGCGTCCACGGTGGTGGCTGAGGGCCCCGTGCCGGAGGGCCCCGTGGCTGAGGGCAGCGAGATCGCCCCCTGGGCGGTCTCGCAAGCCGATCGACGCAGTCGATCGGCCGCGTTCTTCGACCTCGACCGCACGCTCATGGCGGGGTCGTCGGGCTTCCACTGGGCGCGCGCGATGCAGCGCGCCGGGTTCATCTCCCGCCGGCGCCTCGCCGCGGACGCCTGGGAGAACGCGAAGTTCCGACTGCGCGGCTCGACGGACGCCGGGACCGACGCGGTCCGCGCCCGCGTCGGCGAGATCATCGCCGGCCGCAGCCGGCGCGACTTCGCGCGTCTCGCCCCGGAGGTCCTCGCGGGCGTGCTGCCGAAGGTCTATCCGCAGATGCTCGAGGTCGCCTACGCCCACCAGGACGCTGGGCGCCCGATCTTCATCGCGACCGCAGCCTCCCACGAGATGGCGGAGCTCATGGCGGTCGTGCTCGCCTTCGACGGCGCCGTCGGATCGCGCTCGGAGATCGTCGACGGTGAGTACACGGGTCGCGAGGGCGGACCGTTCTGCTACCGCGAGGGCAAGGCGCAGGCGGTGCGAGAGCTCGCCGCCGAGCACGGCTTCGACCTCGCCGAGTGCTGGGCCTACTCGGACTCCGAGTCCGACCTGCCGATGCTGCGGGCCGTCGGCCACCCGGTCGCGGTGAACCCGGACCCACCGCTGGCCCGCGTCGCGCGGGAGCAGGGGTGGGAGATCATGCGCTTCGAGCAGATCGGGCGCCAACTCGCCGCCGTGGCGGCGCTGGGAACGGCGGCGCTCGTCCACACCGCCGCGCGCGCGACACGACGTCCCTGAGCGTCGCTGCGCCCGCCGTCTTGCGGGCGGTCTCGTATCGGTCTCACGCCGTCCACTCGACGACCGGCGGGTGGCACCCTCGCGCGCTGCGCACGCGCCTCGTCCTTGCCGGTGTCTTCGCTGTCGGTGCCCTCGCCGCACCGCCGGCGACGGCGACCATCGTGTGGTCCGCCGGGACCGTCAAGAGCGGCGAGGCGATCGTCGCTGCCGACGATGATGGAACGAACGTGCGGACGCTCGTGACCGCAGCGCAGCTCGGAATGGACGCGGTGCGGGCCCCCGACGTCCGTCCGGACGGCCGGACGGTGGTGTTCACGGGCGAGACGGGGGCGTTCACCGAGACCTGCAACGTCAACGGCCTGACAACGACGTTCTTCGGCTACAACGCCGTCTCGCTGTTCGCATGGACCCCCGAGACCGGCGCGTTCCGCCTCACGCAGCAGAACCCGCAGGCGGGGGTCCTCGCGACGGAGTGCGAGTCCCTGCTGCGGGTCAGCCCGTCGATCGGTCCCGACGGCCGCACCTACAGCGTCGCGAAGTACTCGACCTCGCTGCCGACCTTCGACTACGACCTCGAGGTCCAGGACACGAGCCTGCGCTCGCCCGCCACCGACATGGGTATCACGTGCTCGAGCGGACGTCCCGACGCCGTCGCCGCCGACCCCTCGTCGGCCGGGCGGGTTCTCTTCACGGGTTGCTCCGAGGGCGCCCATGCCCTCGTCCTCGCCCGGGCCGGTGAAGGCATCGGGTCGGGCGCGATTCCCGTGCTCTTCGATGACGCCGAGTTCCGCGACCCGGCGTTCTCGGCCGACGGCCGGTACGTCGTCGACTCCGAGGACGGTGCCGACGCGGGCATCTGGCTCAACGAGGTCAAGCCCGCCGACCCAACGACGGCGACGACCACCCACCTCCTCACCGCCCCCGCCACCGGTCGACTCGAGTCCCCCGCCCTCGCGTTCGCCGGCGAGTCCCATGTCCTCTTCACCCACGCCGACGGCGGCACGGCCCATCTCCGCGCCCTCGACCTCGGTGCGGCGTGCCTGCAGACGCCCCCCTGCGTGTTCCCGCAGGGCACGACCGCGATCACCTCGGCGGGAACGAACTCGGCCGCGGACTGGACGAGGGATCCCCTCGTGGTGGCTGCGCCGCCGTCCCCGCCGCCCGCGCCCGGGACGGCGCCTTCCCCGGCGGGCCCCGGCCCGGTACCCCTCGGCACGGCGCCCGGGACCGGGACGACTCCGGGAATCGTCACACCATCCGGCGTGCCGCCGACCCCGACAGCCACGACGCCGGTCGCCGGGCGACGCGTCACGGTGCCCGCCCGGATCACGACGGCAGGGCTCGCGAAGGGTCAGCGGTTCGCCGTACGGGTGCGCGCGAAGGGCCGTGTGACCGTCTCGATCACGCTGCCGGCCTCGCGGGTCGGCCGCCGCGGCCGGCGCATCACGGTCGCGACGGGCCGCGTCCGCGCCGCGCGGGCGGGAACGGTGCGCGTGACCGTGCGTCTCACGCGGACGGGGCGCGCGGTGCGGCGGCGCCTGCCGGGTCTGCGGGCGACCCTCGTCGCCACGCAGGGTCGAGGAAAGACGACCCGTGCGGTGCGCCTGCGCTGAGACCCGGGCGAGGCGGGGGTGCCCTCCGCGTCGCATATCCTCCCGCCGGTGGGGCTGAGCATCGATCCGATCGCCGAGGCGCGCCGGCACTGGGAGGAGCGCTGGGGCCCGGAACCCGCGCGGTCCATGGCGGCGATCACGTCGATCGTGCGCGCGCAGCAGCTCCTCCTCGCGCGCTACGACGAGTTCCTGCGACCGTTCGGCATCACCTTCGCGCGCTACGAGCTCCTCATGCTCCTCCTCTTCACGCGCGAGGGTGCGCTCCCGGTCGGCAAGATCGGCGAGCGCCTCCAGGTCCACCGCACCTCGGTGACGAATGCCGTCGACAAGCTGCTCGCCGACGGGCTCGTCGAACGTACGCGCCACCCGAGCGATGGCCGCGCCACCCTCGTCGGCATCACCGACGCGGGACGCGACGTGGCGATGCGGGCCACCGAGGTGCTCAACGGCGCCGACTTCGCGGTCACGGCGCTCGCGACCGAGGACCGGGAGGCGCTCACCCGGATCCTCACGGCGCTGCGTAAGGACGCGGGCGACTTCGCCTGACGGGCGGGTCGACCCGTGGTCGGCGGCGCGCCCTCGCGGCCGCCGATGCCCGCGGGGGTCCGGCCCCGCACCCGGGCGGTCGCGCGGCACGTTGGCCGGACTGGGTCCGGGAAACGTGACCTGGGGCCTGACCTGGCGCTTGCGAGACGCGACGTGGCGGGCGGTAGGTGGACGTCCGCCTAGTCGTGCCGTACCATGTGGAGGATCGAGATAGGCGGACTTCCACCTATCTCCGTCCCGACCTGCCAGCGACACGAGAACCCTCATGGCGACCACCGCACCGTCCCTTCCGACGACCTACGACGACTGGCGCACCGCCTACGGCCTCGCGCCCGAGCGCGACGTGCCGTTCACGACGCTCTCCGCCGAGCCGATCAAGCCCCTCTACACCGCGGCCGACCGCGCCGGGAAGGGCGAGGTCGACGACACGCTGCCGGGGCAGTACCCCTACACCCGAGGGGTCTACCCGTCCATGTACCGCGGTCGTCTGTGGACGATGCGCCAGTTCGCCGGCTTCGGCACCGCGGAGGAGACGAACGAGCGCTTCCGCTACCTCCTCGACCACGGCCAGACGGGTCTCTCGACCGCGTTCGACATGCCGTCGCTGATGGGTCACGACTCCGACGCGCCCCTCTCGCTCGGGGAGGTCGGCCGCGAGGGCGTCGCGATCGACACCGTCGACGACATGGAGACCCTCTACAACGGGATCGACCTCGGCGAGGTCTCGGTCTCCATGACGATCAACGCTCCGGCGGCGATCATGCTCGCCTACTACATCGTCGCCGCCGAGCGCCAGGGCGTCGGCCCCGACAAGCTCAACGGCACGATCCAGGCGGACATCCTCAAGGAGTACATCGCCCAGAAGGAGTGGTGCTTCCCGATCGACCCGGCGATGCGTCTGCTCGGCGACATGATCGAGTACTCGACCCTCCACATGCCGAAGTGGAACTCGGTGTCGGTATCCGGGTACCACATCCGCGAGGCAGGGGCGACCGCCGCGCAGGAGCTCGCGTTCACCCTCAAGGACGGGCTCACGTACGTCGAGCAGGCCGTCGAGCGCGGCCTCGACGTCGACACGTTCGCGCCCCGCCTGAGCTTCTTCTTCAACGCGCAGATCGACTTCTTCGAGGAGGTCGCCAAGTACCGCGCGGCCCGTCGCATCTGGGCCCGTGAGCTGCGGGAGACGTTCGGTGCGAAGAACCCGAAGTCGTGGCTCATGCGGTTCCACACCCAGACGGCGGGCGTCTCGCTCACCGCCCAGCAGCCGTACAACAACATCACGCGCACCGCGATCGAGGCGCTCGCGGGCGTCCTGGGCGGCACGCAGTCGCTCCACACCAACTCGCACGACGAGGCGCTCGCGCTCCCGACCGAGGAGGCCGTGCGCATCGCGCTGCGCACGCAGCAGATCATCGCCCACGAGACGGGCGTCGCGAACACGATCGACCCGCTCGGCGGCAGCTACTTCGTCGAGTCGCTCACCGATCGCATGGAAGAGCTCGCCTACGAGTACTTCGCGAAGATCGACGAGCTCGGCGGGATGGTCCAGGCGGTCAAGGACAACTACCCGCAGCGCGAGATCGCCGACGCGAGCTTCGAGCTGCAGTGCGAGATCGAGGCGAACCGCCGCATCGTCGTGGGGGTCAACGCCTACACCGAGGGCGACGACGGCGAGATGCCGATCCTCAAGGTCGACCCGGCCCTGGAGCGCAAGCAACTCGACCGGCTCGAGGGAGTCCGCGCGCGCCGGGATTCGTCGGCGGCCGAGGCGACGCTGATCCAGCTGAAGGAAGCGGCCGCAAAGGAGAACGTGAACCTGATGCCCCTTCTTCTGGAAGCGGCCCGGGCGCACGCGACGGAGGGCGAGATCGTGGAGGCCCTCCAGGACGTGTTCGGGAGCTACACCGAGGCTCCCGTCTTTTAGAGACCGGAGAACGACACATGCGCACCCCCGCCCTCATCGCCGTGACCGCCGTCCTCGGCGTCGGGGTCACGGCGACCACTGTCCCCGCCCTCGCGGCGACGAAGACCGTCAAGGGCACGTCGAAGAACACGTGGTCGCCCAAGGCGCTCACCGTGAAGAAGGGCGACACGGTGCGGTTCACCTGGAACCGCACAGGTGCCCCGCACAACGTCCGCAAGACCTCGGGGCGGGGGTCGCTGAAGGGCGGCTCCAAGGTCGTCCAGAAGGGCCGCGCGACGTTCAAGGCGCCCGCGAAGGGCACCTACCGCTTCGTCTGCGACGTGCATCCGTCGACGATGAAGTTCACGCTGCGTGTGAGGTAGTCCGCGCGCCGGCGGCCGGTTCGAGCGCACCGAGCCCGAGCCCGGCCGCGCCGAGCGGGCCCTCGCCGCCGCCGGCCCCGCAGGACCGGCGGCGTGCCCATCGACCGCCGGTCCGCGGCACGGTCGAGGCGGCCGGCCGGGCGGCCCCACCGCACCGGCGGGGGAACCGACCCGCCCGACCGAGGGAGTCACGGCCTCGCGCGCGGGCGTGGACACGCGCGACCCGTCAGGATGGGTGGTCCAACGGGTGTGCACGAGCGGTCATCACCGATCGCCGAGGACTACACTCCCGACCGTCCGCCCGCCCCCAGGGAGCCCCTCATGACCGCCAGCACCGCCACGCAGAGGAAGATCCGCGTCGTCGTCGCCAAGCCCGGCCTCGACGGTCACGACCGGGGGGCGAAGATCATCGCTCGCGCACTTCGCGACGCCGGGATGGAGGTCATCTACACCGGCCTCCACCAGACGCCCGAGCAGATCGTCGAGACCGTCATCCAGGAGGACGCGGACGCCGTCGGCCTCTCGATCCTCTCGGGTGCGCACATGACGCTCGTCCCGAAGATCGTCGAGCTCCTCCACGCGCAGGAGATCGACGACGTCGTCGTCACCGTCGGGGGCACGATCCCCGCCGACGACATCCCGGAGCTCAAGAAGCTCGGTGTCGCCGCGGTGTTCACCCCGGGCGCGCCGACGACCGACATCATCGACTTCATCAAGAACGCCGTACAGGATCGGGAGACCACCTGATCCCCGTGCGCCTCGGCCGTCCGTCCCCGGACGGCGGCAGGAGGCGTGATCGCACCGGGGCGCCGCGGGGTATACCGTGCGCGGCCGTCCCGATTGACTCGTCAGTCAACAACGTCAGTACACTCCCGAACGTCCGCTTGCCACGTAGGAGGCTGAAGTGAAGATCGCCGTCCTGGTCAAAGAGGTGCCGGACGCCGCAGTGCAGAAGCGTGTCGACCCGAACACGGGTCGCATGGATCGCAGCGGCGAGAAGAACCTCAACCCGTACGACACCCACGCCATCGAGGCCGCGATGCAGATCAAGGAGGGTGGAGCCGTGCAGGTCGACGAGATCGTCGCCGTCACGATGGGTCCCGATTCCGCGGTCCGCGCGCTGCACAAGGCCGTGTCGCTCGGTGCCGACCGCTCCGTCCACCTGTCCGACGAGGCCCTCGCCGGCTCCGACGTCGCCGCGACCGGCTACGCGCTCGCGCAGACGCTGAAGCGCGAGAACCCGGACCTCGTCCTCCTCGGTCAGCAGTCCGACGACGGCGAGTGCTACACCGTCGGCGCCGTCGTCGCCGAGCACCTCGGCGCGCCGTCGCTCACGCAGGTCATCAAGCTCGAGATCGCCGGCGACACGCTCACGTGCGAGCGCCAGGCCGAGTACGGCTACGACACCGTCGAGATCTCGCTCCCCGCCGTCATCTCGGTCGGTGACGCGATCAACGAGCCGCGCTACCCGTCGCTCAAGGCGATCATGGGCGCGAAGAAGAAGCCGCTCGACTCCGTCACCTCCGGTGACGTCGAGATCGACGCGTCCAAGGTCGGCGGCGACAACTCCGCCGCCCAGTGGACGGTCTCGAAGGCCCCGCCCGCGAAGGCCGCCGGCGAGATCATCGAGGACGAGGACACCGCCGAGACGGTCGAGAAGATCGTCGCTTGGCTCGACGAGCGCAAGCTCATCTAAGGGAGACACTCACCATGGCGAACATCCTGGTCTACGCGCTCCACTACGAGGGCGCGGTCAACAAGAACTCCCTCGGCGCCGTCTCGGAGGCCGCGAAGCTCGCGGGCGAGCTCGGCGGCGAGGCGCACGCGATCCTCATCGGCGAGGGCGCCGGCGACGTCGCGGGCACCCTCGGCGCCTACGGCGCCAAGAAGGTCTA
>JBFIDS010000120.1:0-8547 GCA_041603715.1 Paraconexibacter sp.
CGACATCGTCACCGAGCACCACCTCCCGGAGGGCGTCGCCTGCGACGCGTCCCTGTGGGCGGCCTGCATCGGCGGCGCGACGCAGCGGGACGACTACCGCGCCACGATCGAGGCGGCGGGCTTCACGATCGAGGTGTGGCGGGAGAACACCGCGTACCGCTTCGTCTCCGACCGCGCCGACAGCGCGACGCAGAAGTACGGAGTCACGAGCATCTCGCTGCTCGGGAGGCTGTCATGAGCGACAAGGTCGTCATCAACCTCGCGACGGGCCTCGAGGACCCCGAGCGCGTGATGATCGCGTTCCTCGTCGGCGGGGCCGCACTCGACAAGGGCAAGCAGGTCGCGATGTTCCTCACCAAGGACGCCGTGCACCTCGCGGTCCCGGGCGTCGCCGAGGGCAGCGCCTGCGAGGGCTGTCCGCCGCTGGAGCGACTGTTCGGGCAGTACGCCGACGGCGGCGGCGAGCTCCTCGTCTGCCCGATCTGCGTGACCTCGCGCAACCTCGAAGGCACCGCGTTCGTCCCCCACGCCCGGGTCGCCGGCGCGACTCCCCTGTGGGAGTGGATCGGGGAGGGAGCGACCGTCTTCAGCTACTGAGCAGAACAGGCCGTGCGCCATGCTCATATCCGAACGGCCCCGGAGGGTCGGGCGAGCCGCAAGCCTGCGTACGGCCGGGGACGAGCCGGTCCGGGCGACCGGCTCGGACGGTCGTCATCTAGGCTCGCGGGCGATGCTCACGCTGCTCCACAACCCCCACTGCTCGACCTCGGTCCACGCCCTGGACGCGTTGCAGACCGCCGGTCACGACATCGCGGTCCGCAAGTACCTGCTCGTCGCCGAGCGCCTCGATGAGGACGAGCTGCGCGCCCTCGCCGGCCGGCTCGTCGGCGACCCGCCCGACGCCCTCATCCGGCGCGACAAGAAGTACGCCGAGCTCGGCCTCGACGCCGACGGGATGGCGGTCGACGACGTCGTCGCGACGCTCGTCGAGCACCCGGCCCTGCTCCAGCGCCCGATCCTCGACGACGGCGAGCGCGCGATGATCGGTCGCCCGCGCTCGCGGGCCGCGGCATGGGCGGCGGCGGGACGGGTCGTCGAGGAGGCCTGACGCGGGCGTCCGGACCGCCCCGCGCCGCAGCGCACGGCCCAGGCGCCGCGAGAGGCGGGCGGGAACCGCGGTGAGACGGGCCGGCTCAGCGCGCCGTCGCCCCACCGCGGGGCACCCGCATCGGCCGGCGCGCGACCTCGGCGGCGTCGTCGGCCTTCAGCCCGAGCAGGCGCAGCACCGCCTCGGCGTGGAGGACGTCGGTGTCGTCGGGCAGGTCGCCGTCGAGCACCCCGCGCATGACCGAGAGGAGCGCGCCGCCGGACGCGAAGAGCGCGACGTCGACGTCGCCCACGCGTAGGCGACCCGCGTCGATCCCTCTCCTCAGGTCCCGCACCGCGAACGGGCCGAGTGCCGAGCGCACGATGTCGTGTGACGCTTCGAGGCGCACGAGGAGCCACCCCCAGTCGGGGTCGGTGCGCGCGAGCCCCACGAAGAACCGGTGGGCGACCGCGATCACCTCGGCCGGATCGTCGAGTGCCGCCGTGAGATCGCCGATCGCCGCGCCCTGCGTCGCGACCGCGTCCTCGAGGACGGCCTGGACGATCGCTTCCTTGCTGTCGAAGTAGTTGTAGAAGGAGCCGAAGCCGACATCGGCTTCGTCGGTGATCTCGTTGATCCGGGTGCTGTCGACCCCTTGGCGGGCGAAGGCGGCACGCGCCGGGGTGACGAGCTTGCGCCGCGTCTCCTCGCGTCGTCGCTGGCGAAGCCGATCGCCGACGCCGGGCCCGAGGAGGCGCTCGCCGCGGTCGGCGGCTGGTTCGTCCTCAACGACTGGAGCGCTCGCGACGTGCAGGCCGACGACGCGCGACGCAACATCTTCGGGCCCGTCGTGAAGTCCAAGACGTTCGCCAACTCCATCGGCTGTGACGTGCTGAGCGCCGACGCGCTGCCGGACTGGACGCAGGCGACCGGCCGCGTCCGCGTCGACGGCGAGCTGTGGTGCGAGGGCTCGGCCGCGAACCCGCAGCACACGCTCGGCGCGATGCTCGCCTACTGCTGCGCCGGCGAGAAGCTCGACGCCGGCGACGTCCTCTCGATGGGCACCATCCCCGGCTGCTGCGGTCTCGAGCTCGATCGCTGGATCCGGCCGGGGCAGACCGTCCAGCTCGAGATCGACCAGATCGGCACGCTCACGAACCGGCTCAGCGCGACCGCCGTGCCCGCGTGATGTACGACGTCGCGATCTGCGGCCTCGGTCCGGTCGGGCAACTCCTCGCGCTGCTGCTCGCCGACCACGGCGTGCACGTGCTCGCGTTCGACCGCGACGAGGAGCCCTACGCGCTCCCGCGCGCCGCCGTCATCGACGACGAGGTCCTGCGCATCTTCCAGGCCGTTGGCCTGGATCGTGCGATCCTCGCCGACGCGCAGGTGCAGCCGGGTGCGAGCATCGTCACCGCCCGGGGCCGCACCGTGGAGGTCTTCCGCGCTCGCACCGGGCGTCTCGGCCATCCGCCGCTCGTCTCGATCAACCAGCCCGCGGTGGAGCGCACGATGCTCGCCGCGCTCGCCGAGCGCCCCACCGTCGAGGTCCGCCGCGGACTCACCCTCGAGGGCTTCGACCAGCGCGCCGACGGGGTCGACCTCCACGTCCGCCCGACCGACGGTGGCGCCGGCGAGCGGCTCGCGGCGCGGTGGCTCGTCGGCTGCGACGGCGGCTCGAGCGCGGTGCGGACGCGCCTGCAGGTGGCGTTCGACGGTACGACCGCGCCGCAGCGCTGGATCGTCGTCGACGCGCTCGTCGACCGGCCGCTCGCCAAGGTGCCCCACCCGCAATTCGTCGGGCGCGCCGAGGGTCCGATCGTCACGCTGCCGATGTCGCCGGGCCGCCACCGGTGGGAGTGGATGCTGCACCCCGGCCAGGACGCGGCGCCGCTGCTCGAACCCGACGCGGTCCGTGCGGCGATCGCCGAGTGGCTCGACGGCGAGTCCGTCGAGATCGAGCGCGCGGTCGTCTACACGTTCCACACGCGGATGGCGGCACGGTGGCGCGACGGACGCGTGCTGCTCGCCGGCGATGCCGCGCACCTGATGCCGCCGTTCGCGGGGCAGGGGTTCTCCTCGGGCGCGCGCGACGCCTTCAACCTCGCGTGGAAGCTCGCAGCCGTCGTCGACGGCGCGTCGCCGGGGCTGCTTGACTCCTACGAGCAGGGGCGCCGACCGCACGTCGCGGCGATGCAGCGCGTGGCCAACCTGCTGGGCGGCTTCGTCCAGTCGACGACCCCAGTACGCGTGGGGCTTCGCGATGCGTGGCTGACCGCGATCGACGGGACCCGCGCCCAGGACCTCTTCGCCGACAACCTCAAGCCGCTCCCCGCCTACGCGGCCGGCGCGTTCGCGCGTCGCCCGGCCCGCCTCGCCCCGCGCCGCACCGTCGGGTCGCTGTTCCCGCAGACCGACCGCCTCGACGACCGCCTCCCGCACGGGTGGGTCGCGCTCACCACCGATGACGCGGCCCGTTCTCTCCTCGAGGAGCACGGCGTGCGCGTGGCGGACCCGGGCGCCGACCGCGACTGGCTCGACCGTCACGACCTCGCGTTCGCGCTGCTGCGCCCCGACCGGTTCGTCTTCGCTGCCGGTTCGATCGCGGACGTCGCGGCCGCGGTGAAGGCCTGGCGCGCCGCCACCCCACCCGCTCGGGAACGCACTCGCCAACCCCACCACCACCACGAAGGACGGACCATGGTCACCCGCATCGGGCACATCGCCCTCAACGTCGTCGACCTCGACCGCGCGGTCGACTTCCAGCAGCAGGTCATGGGCATGGCCGAGGTGGAACGCTCCGGCGGCGCGGCCTACCTCACGTGCAACGACCGCCACCACGAGCTGATCCTCGTCGAGGACCCCGCCAACCGGGGCTACGACCACCTCGCGCTGCAGGTCGCTGACGCCGACGCGCTGCAGCGCGCCCTCACGACGCTGCCCGCCGCGGGCGGCACGCTGCTCGGGGGCATCTACGACGGCGAGCCGGGCATCGACCGCGCGCTCAAGGTCCGGTCGCCGGCCGGCCACGTCTACAAGCTCTTCTGCGGCATGGAGACCGTCGACGTCGAGCTGCCCGAGGACCGGCCCACGCACTTCGAGCACGTCTCCTGCAAGGTCGCCGCCCACCGCGCCGAGGAGCGGTTCCTCAGCGCGATGGGTCTTCGCAACTCCGACCGCATGGGCGTCCTCGCGTCGTGGTGGCACTGCGACGAGGACCACCACGGCATCGCCCTCACCCGCGCCCCTCGCGCGGAGCTCTCGCACTACGCCTACGCCTGGGCCGACCTGAACGCCCTCGGCCGCGTCGCCGACCGGCTCAAGGCGGCCCGCGGGCGCAAGTGCATCTGGGGGCCCTCCCGCCACGGCCCCGGCAACAACATGTTCCTCTACTTCCACGACGAGGACGGAGCGATGATCGAGTGCTGCGCCGAGCTCGCGCAGATGACCCGGGACGCCTACCGGCCCAGGACGTGGTCGATGGCGCCCGGGACGGTCAACCAGTGGGGCGGACCTCCGCCGCTGCGCTTCCTCCTCACGGGCTACCCGATCGCCGACCCGTCGCCGGGCCGGCCGAGCTGGGTGGCGGCTCCCGACCACACGCCGGCGGCCGCCCCCTGACCCCACCTCGCACTCGCCCCCGACGTCGACTCGTCGTGCGCTCGCAGGGCGCCGGGACAGGGGAGGGCGTCAGGCCGCGGCGGTGGGGGTGCGGCTGAGCCCGCGCAGGATCGGCGCGATCGAGAGGAACTTCCGCACCGGACCGACGTAGGTGACCTCGCGGCGCATGATCTCCTGGGCCAGCGTGCGCTCACCGCGGACGTGGGCGTCGAGCTGGGCGGGGCTGCAGTGGATCTCGATCTCGGCGACGCCGACGATCCCCACCTCGGCCTCCAGCGGCGTGCAATCGAGGCGCAGGCTCACGCCGACGCCTTCGCCGAGGTGGATGTGCACGCTGCAATCGGCACGGCACAGGCGCGCCGCCGCGTGGGGGTCGGCCGCATGGCGCTCGAAGAACGCCACCGTCCGCTGCGCGGCCGCGAACGCGTTCGTCGCCGGAGGAGTCGCACCCGGCACCGCCGCAGGAGACGACAGGTCGTGCTTGCGCGAGGCGGCGACCGGTGGGGACGTCGGGCTCTCGGTCGACATCGACCGACCGTACGTCGACGTCACCCCCTTGCAGAATGGTGCCTCGGCCTAGTCTTCGACGCCTCCGACCTGTGCGCTGCGCATATCGGTCGCGTGCGGCCCCGGTGCCGGTCAGTCGTCGGCGCGCGACGGCGACTCGATCGTCAGCATCGCGGCGCGCGCGCGACCGTCCGCGCCTCGGTACGCCGGGTCGACGAGCCCGTTCAGCACGATCTGGCGCATCTGCTCCACACAGGCCGTGATCGCCGTGTCGTCCTGCCGGAGCTCGTCGTGCCTGAGGCCCAGGCCGACGATCCCGTTCCACGCCCCGAAGAGGACGCGTGCCGTCAGCTCGGGGTCGACGTGCGGGCCCGCCTCGCCGGCGTCGACCGCGGCCGCGATCCGGTCCCGGAACCGCTCCAGGACCGCGACGGTCCGGGCGGTCGCCTCGCGATGCGCGGACTCCCCGCCCGCCGGTGCGCGGCTCTCGACGCCGTCGAAGGCGATGAGCCGGAACGCTCCGGGATGCTCGAGGTGGAACAGCAGGTACGCATGCCCGCTGGCCATCACCTGCTCCAGGGGTGAGTCGCTGACCGCATAGGCCTGCTCGAGGTATCCGGCGAACAGGTCGGTCGCGCGCTCGGCGACCTCGAGGTAGAGCCCGTCCTTGTTCGTGAAGTGCTGGTAGATCGAGCCCACGGAGACGTCGGCCTCCGCCGCCAGCGTCTCCATCGTCACGCCGTGGTAACCGTCCCGCGTGAACGCGCGCTCGGCGGCGTCGAGCACGGCCGCGCGGGTCCGCGTCCTGCGCCGCTGGACGCGCCCTCCGGTCTTGTCGCTGTCGGTGAGCATGGCGACACGGATGGTACTTGTGCTTGCGGTGGACGACCCACCGCGCGCAGGGGTCGGCGGCGGGCGCGCCTTGCTCCTGGGCACGCAATTTGGAATGGTGCTCAAAGATGAAGGAGTCTCTGGATAACGGCAGGGACTCCACGGATGCCGATGAGGGCTCGACCGCCACCGCGCAGCAGCGCCTGCTCGATGCGTTCATGGCGAGCGTGCCCGAGGTGGCGATCCGAGCGGCGCAGGCGATGGTCGACGAGATCCCCGCGTACGCGGCGGCGACCGACCCGGCGTTCCTCGACGAAGTGCGGGCTCACGCGGTCGCGAACTTCACCGTGATGGCCCGCGTGATGCGGGAGGGACGGTCCGTCCGGCCCGACGAGCTGGCGTTCCTCCGTGCCCCGACGACCCGGCGCGCGCTCGCGCGCTTCCCCCTGCCGGCCTTCCTGCACGCGTTCCGCGTGGGGCAGCGGGTCGCCTGGGAAGCGGTCCGCGAACTGACCGATCCCGGCCACGAGGCCGCCGCCCTCGACCTCGTCCGTCCCCTCCTCGAGTTCATCAACCTCGCGAGCACCGAGCTCACCTCGGTCTACCTCGAGACCGAGCAGCTGCTGCTGCTCGGCGGAGAGCGCGTCCGCCGCGCCGTCATCGAGGATCTCCTCGCCGGGCGACCGCCGGCGTCGGGCCCCGGCCGCGACGTCGTGCGGGACGCCGGACTGCCCGGCGTCCCGGGCATGATCGTGGTCTCCGCCGAGGCGACGTCCGGGACGTGCGACGAGCATCAGCAGCGATCCGTCGCGAGCGCCGTGGGCCGCGCCACGGGCCGGGCCGAACAGCCGCTCGTGACGCTGCGGGGCGACGAGATCGTCGCCATCGCGCCGATCACCGTCGACGGCATGGGGAAGGTGAGCCGCGCCCTCGCCGACGTCCACGCGCAGCGCGTCGCCCGTGACCTCGGACTGACGCTGGGATCGAGCACGCTCGTCACATCGGAGCGCGACCTGCCGGAGGCCTACCGAGAGGCGCTCCAGGCACGCGCCTTCTCCGCAGCGACGGGCCGTGCGGTCTGCCTGTGGGACGTCGATCCGCTCGAGTACCTCACGCTCGCCGCGACACCGACCGCGGTCCGGCTGGTCCCCGACGAGATCGCCCGCTTCCTGCGCGAGGATCTTGCCTCCCACGGCGTGCTCACCTCGACGCTCGAGGCCTACGCGACGGCGAACCTCAGCCCCACGGCGGCCGCCGCGGCTCTGCACTGCCACGTGAACACCGTGCACAACCGCCTGGCCCGCATCGCCACGGTCACGGGCCGCGATCCGCGGAGCTTCAGGGATGTCAGCGAGCTTCTCGTCGCGCGGAACCTGTTCATCGCGGCGTCCGCCCCCCCGCCCGCGGTCACCTGAATGGCGTCGCAGCTGCGATCGTGCACCTCCCCGGAGAGAGAAGAGGACACGATGCCCGTCGAGACCAACACCCCACCCGAGACGTGCGACGCCGTCGTCGTCGGCGCGCGCTGCGCGGGGTCCGCCGCCGCGATCGCCCTCGCCCGCGGGGGCCGGAAGGTCGTCGCGCTGGACCGCTCGAAGTTCCCGTCGGACACGCTCTCGACCCACCTGCTCTTCCCGGCGGGCGTCGCCGAGCTCTCGTACCTGGCCGCCCTCGATCGGATCCTCGCGCTCGATCCGCCGAAGATCCCCGAGATCGCCGTGACGGTCGAGGGGCAGGTCGAGGTCCGCGAGCGGTTCACGCCGGTCGACGGCATCGACTACGGCCTCTGCATCCCCCGCACGCAGCTCGACAAGGCGCTCGTCGACACCGCACGCGCTCAGGGCGTGGACGTCCGGGAGCGCTGCAGCGTCAAGGAGGTCGTCCGGGAGGACGGGCGCGTCGCCGGTGTCCGCTACACCGACGGCGAGGGCGTCGAGCACGAGCTCAGGGCCAAGTTGGTGATCGGCGCCGACGGGCGCAAGTCCACGATGGCGAGGTTGTTCGGGGTCGAGCAGCCCTACCGCGCCTCACGCAACGGCCGCGGACTGGTCTTCCGCTACATGGACGATCCGTTGGCCGGCAGCCGATGGGGCCACACCATGAGCCAGTTTCGGGCGGGCGACACGCACGGGATGGCGTTCCCGTGCCCCGACGACCGTCTGCTCGTCCTGCTGATGGGACCCGCCGAGGAGGTCAGCGAGTTCCGCCGGGACCCCGAGGGCGCATGGGACCGGAAGATCGCGCAGAACCCGTCGCTCGCCCGCCGCGTGTCGGGTGCGACCAACCCGACGAAGTTGCGCAGCACCCCCGACGTCCCGGCCTTCTTCCGCGCGTCCAGCGGCCCCGGCTGGGCCCTCGTCGGCGACGCCGGGCATTTCAAGGACCCGGTGATCGCCCAGGGCATCCGTGATGCCGTGCGCTTCGGGCGACTCCTCGGCGAGCAGGCCGCGCCGTACCTGCACGACCCCCGCGCCCTCGACCAGGCGCTGGAGCGCGCCGAG
>JBFIDS010000121.1:0-8542 GCA_041603715.1 Paraconexibacter sp.
AGCGGCGCGACATCGACGCCGCCAACGAGGCCGCCGCCCGCACCCGCGAGCAGCTCGAGTCCGAGTCCGGCGCGACCTCCGCCGAGGCACCCGACTCGCCCACCGGCGCCCCGGACACGGAGTCCGGCGTCGACGTCGAGTCCACCACCCCGACGCCCTGAACCACGAAGGACCGCTCCTACTTATGGCCACCACCGCCGCCGTCCCCCAGATCGCTGCCCGCTCGGTTCAGCCGCAGCCGCACGGCTGGGCCTCGTGGGTCACCACGACGGACCACAAGCGCATCGGGATCATGTATCTGGTCCTGACGTTCGTCTTCTTCCTGCTTGGCGGGGTCGAGGCGCTCATGATCCGCCTGCAGCTCGCGCAGGCCGACAACACGCTGCTGTCGCCGGAGGTCTACAACCAGCTCTTCACCCTCCACGGCACGACGATGATCTTCCTCTTCGTCGTCCCGGTCATGGCGGGCTTCGGCAACTACTTCGTGCCGCTCATGATCGGCGCCCGCGACATGGCGTTCCCGAAGCTGAACGCGCTGTCCTTCTGGCTGCTCGCCTCCGGTGGCGTCGTCTTCTACGCGTCGATCTTCTTCGCCCCGCCGGAGTGCGGGTGGACGTGCTACTCGCCGCTGTCCGACGACCGCTACCTGCCGTCCGGCGGCGTCGACGCGTGGATCTTCCTCATCCACCTCACCGGCATCAGCTCGCTGGTCGGCGCGATCAACTTCTACGCGACGATCGCGAACATGCGCGCGCCCGGCATGGGCTGGGGACGAATGCCCCTGTTCGTCTGGGCGATCCTCGTCTACGCGATCCTCCTCATCCTCGCGCTGCCGGTCATCGCCGGCGCGGTGACGCTCCTCCTCACCGACCGCCACTTCGGGACGAACTTCTACGACCCGACGAACGGCGGCTCACCGCTGCTGTGGCAGCACCTCTTCTGGTTCTTCGGGCATCCCGAGGTCTACATCATGGTGCTGCCGGGCTTCGGGATCGTGTCGGAGATCCTCCCGGTCTTCGCCCGCAAGCCGATCTTCGGCTACAAGGCGATCGCCGCGTCCACCGTCGTCATCGCCTTCCTCGGCCTCCTCGTGTGGGCGCACCACATGTTCTCGACGCCGAGCCCGACGATCGTCCTCGTCTTCTTCATGCTCAGCTCGTTCCTCATCGCCGTGCCGACCGGCGTGAAGATGTTCAACTGGATCGCGACGCTGTGGCGCGGCACCATCGAGTTCACGGTGCCGATGCTCTTCGCGATCGGCTTCCTCTTCACGTTCCTCATCGGCGGCATCACGGGCATCTTCCTCGCGATCTTCCCGATCGACTGGCAGCTCACGGACACGTACTTCGTCGTCGCGCACCTCCACTATGTGCTCGTCGGCGGCGCCGTGCTCGCCGTCTTCGCAGGGCTCTACTACTGGTTCCCGAAGATGACGGGCCGGATGATGGGCGACGGCCTCGGGAAGCTGTCGTTCTGGCTGATGCTCATCGGCTTCCACGTCACGTTCCTCATCCAGCACTCGATCGGCCTCGACGGGATGCCGCGTCGCGTCTACGAGTACCCCGACGTCGGGAACCTCGAGCTCTACAACCTCATCTCGACGATCGGGTCGTTCATCCTCGCCGCGGGCGTCCTCGTCACGGTCCTCAACGTCGTGCGCTCGGTGAAGAACGGCGCGGTCGCCGGCCCGGACCCGTGGAAGGCGAACACGCTCGAGTGGTTCACCCCCTCGCCGCCGCCGCAGAACAACTTCGACGCGGTCCCGCGGATCCGCTCGGTCGAGCCGATGAAGGACATCCGCCGCCAGGTCGAGCGCCAGCAGCGCGAGCGCGCCGAGCCGGTCCCGGCGGTCGCCGAAGAGGCCCCCGCGGGGGTCTAGGCGCGGGACCTCCGCGCCCCCGCCCATCATGGCCGCCTCACGCGCCACCGCCGCCGTCCCGCCCGCCGCGCTCGGTACCCCGAGCGCGGCGCGCCAGCTCGTCTCCGACTACGTCGAGCTGACGAAGCCGAAGGTCCAGTCGCTCCTCCTGCTCACGACGGTCGCGGCGATGCTCGTCGCCGGCGAGCCGTCGATCGGGCTGATCCTGCTCACGTGTCTCGGGGGATACCTGTCGGCCGGCGGCGCGGGCGCGGTCAACCACTGGTACGACCGCGACATCGACGCCGCCATGGAGCGCACCGCCGACCGACCCGTGCCCTCGGGCCGCGTCGCTCCGCGGGCCGCGCTCACGTTCGGGATCGGGCTCGCCGTCACGTCGTTCGTGCTGATGAGCCTCACGATCAACGTGCTCGCCGCCTCCCTGTCGCTCGCCGGCTTCCTCGGGTACGTCTTCATCTACACGGTCTGGCTCAAGCGCCGGACGCCGCAGAACATCGTCATCGGCGGCGCAGCCGGGGCCTTCCCCCCGCTCGTCGGCTGGGCGGCGGTCGAGGGCTCGCTCAACGGCACGGCGCTCTACCTCTTCGCGATCGTCTTCTTCTGGACGCCGCCCCACTTCTGGGCGCTCAGCATCCTCATGAAGGAGGAGTACGCGAAGGTCGGCGTACCCATGCTGCCGACCGTGCGCGGCGAGGACGAGACGCGCCGCCAGATCCTCCTCTACACCGTCCTGCTCTACGCCGTGACGCAGCTTCCGTTCTGCGCCGGCGGCATGGGCGTGATCTACCTCGTCTCGTCGCTCGGCCTCGGCGCCCTGTTCATCGGCGGTGCCGTGCGGCTCTATCGCCGGGCCGATCGTCGCGCCGCGCTCCAGCTCTATCTGTTCTCGCTCCTCTACCTGGCGCTGCTCTTCGTCGCGATGGTCGCCGACGCCAAGCTCTGACGCCCACTCCCCCCGCTGATCGGATACAACTCCTCTCCCATGGATCGCAAGCTCGCCCGTAAGAACGTCCGGTCCGGACTGATCGTCACCGCCGTCTGCATGTTCATGTTCGGCATGACGTTCGTCGCCGCCTACATCTACGTCGCATGAGCGCGCCTCAGCAGGACATTCCGCCCGCGGGCGAGGAGATCCACCTCCCCGGTGGGAGCCTCCAGCCGCTTCTGCTCACGATCGGCATCACCATCGCGCTGCTCGGGCTCACGACCGAGTGGTGGGTCATCGTCGCGGGCATGATCCTCACGGTCGCCGTGATCGTCGCCTGGATCCAGGACACGCGCCGCGAGATCGACGAGCTTCCGGCCGACCTCGGCCACCACTGACCGCCGCGGGGCCGCGACGCGGCCCCGCTCCCCTCCGTCCGTCAGCCCAGCGCGGGGGCGTTCCCCGGGACCTCGCAGCTCGCGCCGTCCTGCGTCCAGACGCGGACGACGTCGCGGACGCTGAGAACACCGGTGATGTCGCCGCCGTCCATGACGATGAGGTGACGGAACCCTCCGCGCACCATGGCGACCGCCGCCTCCTCGAGGGACCAGTCCGACGCGGCGAACACGAGGTCGGTCGTGAGGTGGTCCCCCACCCGCTCCTCGTCGGGGTTCTCGCCGGCACCGATCGACCGGAGCACGTCGCGCTCGGTGACGATCCCGGGGCCCGGCCCGTCCGGATCGAGCACGATCGCGGCGCCGACTCCGCGGTCGGCCATGAGGCGGGAGGCCTCGCGCAGGGTGTGACCCGGACCGACGGTGAGCACGAGCTTGCTCATCCCCTCTCGAACCTGCATGCCTGACGGACCTCCGTAGTTTGTGGCGATCGTTGCAAGGTGACCATACCCACGTCGGCCCCGATCGACAACCTCGCACGGGCCACGGTTTGCGCGATGAGCGTCGATGCGCCACGATGCGTCACCCCGAGGCATCCGATCGACCCGATCCCGACGTAGTGACAGACGAGATGCAGCGACCCGCGACCGTCCGGCACCGCACAACGCTCTTCGAGGAGGCCTGCGCGATCGTCGAGGCGGAGTACGCCGACGATCTCTCGCTCGACGACATCGCCCGCCGCGTCGCGTCCTCCCGCCGCCAGCTCCAGCGCGCGTACGCCGAGATCGGCCGCACGACGTTCCGCGATCACCTCACGGCGGTCCGCATGGAGCGCGCCGCCGAGCTGCTGCGGGGCCGCGGCCTCACGGTCCGCGAGATCGCCCACCGGGTCGGCTACCGCCAGCCCGCGCAGTTCGCGAAGGCGTTCCGCCGCCAGCACGGGCTCGCGCCGTCGGACTTCCGCGCCGCACAGCGCTTCGCGGGCCTCGACGCCGCGCGTGAGCGTACCCCCGCCGCCGCCTGACGCCGGCCCCACCGACCGCGCCCGGCCTCCGCCGAGGGGGCCACCAGCCCTCACTCTGAGCCTCAGGGTGACGGCCCTCGCCGCGCCCTCCCGCGCTCCCGCGCCGCCGGTGCCCTCCTCGGTGCGCCCGGATCGGACGAACGTCGTTGCGTCGTGTCGTCCGTCACCAATAGGATCGCGCCAATGGGTCAGGAGAGCCGCAAGCCGCGTCGACAGTCCATCATCTCGATGGCCGTGATCGGAGTCATCGCATCGATCCTGGGGATCGCCGCGGGGCTCGCGATCGACTGGTTCCCCGCACAGGGATCCACACAGGCGAAGGACATCGACACCCTCTGGGACGTCCTCATCATCTGCTCGGTGCCGATGTTCGTGCTCGTCACGGTCGTCGTCCTCTTCTCCGTCCGCGAGTGGCGCGAGAAGCCCGGGGAGGAGGCGACGGACGGGCCCCCGATCCACGGCAACACGCGCCTCGAGGTCATCTGGACCGCCGCGCCCGCGATCATGCTCGTGTCGCTGTGCACCTACGCCGCGATCGTGCTCGGGGACATCGAGGAGGCGCCCGCCGGCAACGAGGCGCGCGTCGCGGTCACCGGGGAGCAGTTCACCTGGACCTTCGAGTACACCGGCTCGGACGGCACGAAGTTCTCGACGAACCAGCTCTACGTCGAGGAGGGCAAGAGCGTCAGGTTCGACGTGAAGTCCAAGGACGTGCTCCACGACTTCTGGGTGCCGGAGTGGCGGATGAAGATCGACGCGGTCCCCGGCATCACGACGGGCTTCCGGATCACGCCGACGAAGACGGGCGTCTTCCCGGTCGTGTGCGCGGAGCTCTGCGGCCTCGGTCACGCCTTCATGCGCCAGAGCGCCCACGTCCTGCCCTCGGACAAGTTCGCGACGTGGATGGATCAGCAGGTTGCGCGGGTCAAGGAGGGCGGATCGGACGCGGGATCCGGCGGCGGGGCCCCCGCCGACGGTGGCGCGCCCGACGACGCCGAGCCCGGTGGCGACTCCGGCGGGGGCGCCGCCGCGGCCGACGGGAAGGCGATCTTCGACGACCCGGCCAACGCATGCGCCTCGTGCCACACGCTCGCCGACGCGGGATCCAACGGCCAGACCGGGCCGAACCTCGACGAGGTCCTCCCCGGGCAGTCCGTCGACGAGGTCCGCACCTCGATCGTCGACCCGAAGGCCCAGATCACCGACGGCTTCCCCGACGTCATGCCGACGAACTACGGCGACACCCTCACCCCGGCGCAGATCGACGCGCTGGTCACGTACCTGACGACCGCCACCGCGAAGTAAGGACACACGCAGATGCCCGCGAGCTTTCGTCATCCCGGCTGGACCCGCGCCGGTCTCTTCACCGCCCTCGGCCTCGCGTTCTCCTACGCGCTGTCGATCGGCTCCCGTGCCGGACTGGGCTACGACCCCGTCCTCGACGGCGAGTCGGTGCTGCAGGTCGCGCTGATCTCGGTCCCGCTCTTCTTCCTCGTCGGGCTCGGCCTCTTCGACTACTGGTTCTACTGGGCCTCGGGCCGGCCGACGCGCCCCGAGGACCACAGCGGGCACGGCGCGAAGACGTGGAAGGACTACTTCTACCCGAACACCGATCACAAGGTGATCGGGATCCAGTACACGGTCACGTCGTTCTTCTTCCTGCTCGTCGGCGGCCTCATGGCGATGCTCATGCGCGCCGAGCTCGCCCAGCCCGGCCGCCAGTTCATCGACGCGAACACGTTCAACGGCGTGTTCAGCGTCCACGCGTCGATCCTCATCTTCCTCTTCATCATCCCGGTCTTCGCGGGCATGGCGAACTACGTCATCCCCCTCATGATCGGCGCGCCGGACATGGCGTTCCCGCGCCTCAACGCGCTGTCGTTCTGGTTCCTCCCGGTCGCCGGCGTGATGATGCTCGGCTCGTTCTTCGCCCCGGGCGGCTCCTTCGCGAGCGGGTGGACCGCCTACGCCCCGCTCTCCGACACCGCGCCGATAGGCCAGGTGTTCTTCACGATAGGCGTGCAGTTCGCAGGGGCATCATCGATAGCCACCGCCCTCAACTTCCTCGTGACGATCATCACGATGCGGGCGCCGGGCATGAGCTTTTTCCGCATGCCGCTGCTCGTGTGGGCGAACTTCTCGACGTCGCTGCTCGTCGTCATCGCGACGCCCTTCATCGCGGCCTCGCAGTTCTTCGTCCTGCTCGACAGAGCCTTGGGCTTCAACTTCTTCGTCGCCGCCAACGGAGGGGACGTGCTGATGTACCAGCACGTCTTCTGGTTCTACTCGCACCCAGCCGTCTACATCATGATGTTGCCCGGCTTCGGCATCATCAGCGAGATACTCGCGGTGAAGTCGCGAAAGCCGATCTTCGGATACCGGATGATGGCGTTCTCGCTGCTCGCGATCGTCGTCCTCGGGTTCACCGTCTGGGCGCACCACATGTTCGTCAGCGGCATGCAGGACTGGATCCGCATCCCGATGATGGTGACGACCGCGATCATCGCGGTGCCCACCGGCATCAAGATCTTCAGCTGGCTCGCGACGATGTGGCGTGGGGTGCTCAAGCTCGACACCCCGATGCTGTTCGCGCTCGGATTCCTCACGATGTTCACCCTCGGGGGCATCTCCGGCGTGATGCTCGCGATGATCCCGCTGACGATCCACGTGAGCGACACGTACTTCATCGTCGCCCACATCCACTACGTGCTCTTCGGCGGATCGCTGTTCACGATCTACGCCGGCGTCTACTACTGGTTCCCGAAGATGACCGGGCGAATGTACGACGAGAAGCTCGGGAAGATCCACTTCTGGATCACGATGGTGTTCTTCAACGCGACCTTCGCCCCCATGCACCTCATCGGGGTCCAGGGCATGCCGCGCCGCGTCGCCGACTACGCCGACCAGTTCGCCGGCTGGAACCTCGCGATCTCCCTCGCGTCGTTCATGCTCGGCCTGAGCACGCTGATCTTCATCTACAACATGATCACGTCCTGGCGGGGCGGCCCCCGTGCGGTCAGCAACCCCTGGCGCGCGCTCACCCTCGAGTGGCAGGTCACGAGCCCGCCGCCCGTCTTCAACTTCGATCGCATCCCCACCGTCGTCGGCGGTCCCTACGAGTACGGGATCCCGGGTGCCGTCCACGGCATCGTCGACGGGGGCGCGGAGGTCGCGCCCACACCCGCGGGATCCGTCGCCCAGCCGAGTAAGGAGTAGGACCGCATGAAGACCATCCTCGTCGTCGCGAACGAGACCCTGGGCGGCGCCAAGCTGCTCGACCTCGTCAAGACCAAGGTGAGCTCCGCCGGCGGTGACGCCCGCGTGGTCGTCTGCGTCCCGCGTGCCAATCCCAAGCACGGCAACGTCGTCTACGACGACTTCGTCTTCGACGCGGCGAAGGTCCGCATCGACCTCGCCCGCCGCTTCCTGCGGGAGGCCGGGATCACGGCGATCGGCGAAGTCGGCGATCCCGACCCGTACACGGCGACCATGGACGCCGTCGCCGAGCACAGCCCCGACGAGATCATCGTCTCGACGCACCCGGCGACCTCGTCGGGCTGGCTGCGCCGCGACCTCATCGAGCGGATCGAGGGCGCCTCCGGGCTCCCCGTCGAGCACGTCGTCGTCGACCTCGACGCCGAGGGGCTCCCGTTCCACGTCACGGCGGTCATCGCGGCCAAGACCGCGGCCGGCGACGAACTGCTCTCCCACCTCAATGCCTCCACGGCCGGCAGCGACGCCCCCCGGCTGTTCATCGTCATGGTCCCGCAGGAGGGCGGCACCGGCATCGACGCCTCCCGCGCCCGCGCGCGGATGGCCCAGCTCGTCGATCGCCTCATCGCGGAGGGCCTCCTCGCCGCCGGCATGACCGGCGACCCGGACCCCTACACCGCGGCGATGAACGTCCTCCAGTTCTTCCGCGTCGACGACATCGTCATCTCCACCCTCCCCGCGACCCGGTCGGGCTGGCTGCGCGCCGACCTGATCGAACGCGTGCGCAAGGCGAGCGGCAAGCCCGTCGAGCACGTCGAAGCGTCCGCCCCCGCGACCAGCGCCGCCTGAGCCGGCCGCCACCAGGAAGAGGCACTCTCACGATGGAAGCCGCCGCGATCCCCGCCTCCGGGCACGGGCACGACGATCACCACCACGGGCCCCCGCCCGCCAACCGGTCGAGCCGGGTGGATCCCAACATGCTCGGCATGTTGCTGTTCATCGTCAGCGAGATCATGATCTTCGGCGGCTTCTTCGCCGCCTACTTCTTCGTCCGGGTCGTCCAGGATGGCGCGTGGATGCCCGACGGGGACACGCTCCCGGTCGCG
>JBFIDS010000122.1:0-8525 GCA_041603715.1 Paraconexibacter sp.
CCGGCCTCATGTCCCAGGTCGATCAGCTCCAGGAAGCCGAGCAGCACGTCGCGCAGCTGCAGGAGGACCGCGAGGCGGAGGAACGTCGGCTGCGCCAGTCCGACCTGCGCCGGGCTCCGCTCGCGGACACCGCCGCGAAGGCGCACAGCGAGGTGCACGCGCCGCTCTCCCGGGTGCGCACGATGGTCAACATGCGCGTCGGCGTCCTCCCGGACATCCACGAGCTCGCGGTCTCGATCAAGGAGAGCGGGCTCCTCCATCCCCCGCTCGTGCGCGCGACCGGCGACGAGGACCGCCCCTACGAGCTGCTCGCCGGCCGTCGGCGCTTCGCCGCGATGCAGCTCCTCGACCGGGCCGACGGCGAGCGCGACGACTGGCGCTTCACCCTCGTCGCGGACATCTCCCGGCGCGAGGCGCTCACGATGCAGTTCGCGGAGAACTTCCACCAGAGCAAGCCCGAGCCGGTGCAGTTCGCGCGGGCGGCCCGCGCGATCATGGCCGAGGACGACACGCTCACCGCCGCGGACGTCTCCCGTCTGGTCGGCGCCCCGCCCAGCTGGACGCGCCAGGCGCTGCGCCTCCTCGATCTGCCCGAGGCGATCGTGGAGCGCGTGGAGCAGGGGGACCTGTCCTTCACGGTCGCCGACCTCGTGCGGCGGGGGATCGCCCGCGGCGACGTGTCCGCCGGCGACGCCGAGCAGCTCGTCGAGCAGCACGCGAGCGGCGAGATCTCCGGCAGCTCGCTCAAGAAGAGCGTCGGCTACGTCCCGCCGCGACCCAAGGACGACGAGGAGCAGTCGCGCAAGCTCGACGAGGCGCGCTGGGCGGCCGCGAACCGCCGCGCGTCCGACGATGCCGAGCAACGCGACTGGGACGCCCACTCCCCCGACCGGGCGGCACGTGAGCCGGCGCGCGGCGAGCGTGCTCCGGCGGCGGGGAGCCCGGCGCCCGTCCGCAGCGACATCGACCCCGAGGACCTCGACGCCTACCTGCTCGGTCGCGTGCTCGAGGAGCTCGCCTCGCCGGAGCGCCTCGCCGCACTCGGCATCCGCGGACCCGCGGGCGCCCACGACTACGCGTTCGACCTGCCGCCCCACCAGCGGGTCGGCGTCCTGCGCCTGCTCGCCGCCGAGCTGCTCGCCGACGATCCCCAGCCTCCGCGGGCGCTGCGGGCACGCGGAGGCTGACGGCGGGACGCGATGACCGACCCGGGCGCCGGTCCCACCATCGGCGTCCTGCGTGAGGGCCCGCTGCACGCGGCGCTCAAGGACTGGCTCGCGCGCCCCGGGGACCGCGCCGAGGTGCGCGTCGACCGCTTCCACATCGACCTCGTGCGCGCCGACGGCGAGCTCGTCGAGGTGCAGACCGGGGCGTTCGGCCCGCTGGGCCCCAAGCTCGACGTCCTGCTCGAGGGCCACCGCATGCGCATCGTGCATCCGATCGCCGCGCAGCGCCGGATCCTGCGCGTCGACGAGCACGGCGAGGTCCACGGCGCCCGGCGCTCGCCGAAGCGCGGCGGGGTCGTCGAGATCTTCGATGGGCTCGTCGGCCTCCCGACGCTCCTCGACCACCCGAACCTCGTCGTCGAGGTGCTCCTCACGGCCGAGGACCACGTCCGGGGGGTGACCCCGGTGCGCCGCAGGCGGCGTACGACCGACGCGGGCGAGCGTCGGCTCGTCGACGTGCTCGATCGCGTCGAGCTGCGCCGACCCGCCGACCTGATCGGCGCCCTGCCCCCGCTCCCGCCCGAGGAGTTCACGACCCGCGAGCTCGCCGAGGCGCTCGGCTGCCCGGTCGGGCTCGCCCAGCGCGCCGCCTACTGCCTGCGGGCGATGGAGCTCCTCGAACCCGCGGGCAGGCGCGGCCGCGCGCCCCTGCACCGCGTCCCGGTGGCCCAGGGGTGATCCACCTTCTCATCGCATATCGATGAGCACGTGGATCACCCCCCAGGGCGCCCGCGCGTTGCCTTGCGGGCGCAACGGGGTATGACGCTCCAGACAGTCGGTCGTCCGGCCGATAACAAGAAGGTCACCCCGTTCGCCCGCCGGCCGCCGACCGTTCCCCCGCCATGACCTCACCCCTGCGCTCCCGCCACGCCATCGAGGCGCTGCTCGTCCTCGTGGCCCTCGTCACCGTCGTCGTGCTCGCGTTCGGCGTGCGCATGCAACCGACGCTCATCTGGTTCGACCTCGCGATCGTGGGGCAGGTCAACGAGATCGCCCGTGCTCTCGGCGACGGCGGGATGCTCGCGGTGGCCGATCTCGCCGCCTCCGACCGGGTGCTCATGCTCACCGTGCTGTGCGCGGTCCTCCTGGTGGCGAACCGTCACTGGCACGGCGCGCTCGCCCTCACGGTGTCGGTCGCCGTGTGCCAGGGCCTCGTCGCCGTCCTCAAGCACGTCGTCGCCCGCGACCGCCCGCCGGGCGAGGACGCGCTGATCAACGCTGCCGGACACTCCTTCCCGAGCGCGCACTCGGCGACGAGCGTCGCGCTGTACGGACTCCTCGCGCTCATCGCCTCGCACGAGCTGCGCGGTCGGGTCTCGCGCACCTGGGCGATCGCGGGCGCCTGCGCACTGTGCGTGGGCGTCGGCGCCCGCCGGGTCTACCTCGGGGCGCACTACCCGACCGACGTACTCGCTGGCTGGCTGGTCGGCTGCGTGATCGCCTTCGGCTCGTGGCGCGGCGCCCTGGCGCTGCGTGGCCGGCTCTCGCCGGCAGTAGCCTGACCGGCAGTGACGCCGGAGGACCTCGTCAACCTCGCGCATCCGCGCCGCGCCCGCGACCTCATGGACCGCGAGTACGCGCGGCCGCTCGACGTCGCCGCGCTCGCGCGTGCCGCGCGAAGGGCGCGCTGAACATGGACACGGCGACGCCCAGCGCGCACGTCGCCGACAGCCACGACCTGATCCGCGTGCACGGGGTGCGCGTGAACAACCTCCGGGACGTGAGCGTCGAGATCCCGAAACGCCGGCTCACCGTGTTCACGGGGGTGTCCGGGTCCGGGAAGAGCTCGCTCGTGTTCGGCACGATCGCCGCGGAGTCCCAGCGGCTGATCAACGAGACCTACAGCGCCTTCGTGCAGGGCTTCATGCCGACGCTCGCGCGGCCCGACGTCGACGTCCTCGACGGGCTGACGACCGCGATCATCGTCGGGCAGGAGCGAATGGGGACCGACGCCCGTTCGACCGTCGGCACGGCGACGGACACGGGCGCCATGCTGCGGATCCTGTTCAGCCGTCTCGGCCGGCCGCACATCGGATCGCCCCAGGCCTTCTCGTTCAACGTCGCCTCGGTCCGTGCGAGCGGGGCGATCACCGTCGAGCGCGCGGCCACCACGACGAAGGCGGTGAGCTTCACCCGTACCGGCGGGATGTGCACGCACTGCGAGGGCCGGGGTACGGTCACCGACTTCGACCTGTCCGCCCTGTTCGACGGGGACAAGTCGCTCAACGAGGGGGCGATCACCGTCCCCGGCTACAGCATGGACGGCTGGTACGGACGCATCTACCGTGGCTGCGGCTTCTTCGATCCGGACAAGCCACTGCGCAAGTTCACGAAGAAGGAGCTCCACGACCTGCTTCACCGGGAGCCGACGAAGCTCAAGGTCGAGGGGACGAACCTCACGTACACCGGGCTCATCCCGCAGATCCGCAAGTCGTACCTCTCGAAGGACGTCAACTCGATGCAGCCGCACGTGCGTGCCTTCGTGGAGAGAGCGGTGACCTTCACCGCCTGCCCCGAGTGCGATGGCACCCGACTGAGCGCGGAGGCCCGGTCCTCGCAGATCGCCGGGATCAGCATCGCCGACGCCTGCGCGATGCAGGTCAGCGACCTCGCGCAGTGGGCACGCAGGCTGGACGAGCCGTCGGTCGCGCCGCTCCTCACCGCGCTGACGCACACCCTCGACTCGTTCGTCGAGATCGGGCTCGGCTACCTCTCGCTCGACCGCTCGTCCGGAACCCTCTCCGGCGGCGAGGCGCAGCGCACGAAGATGATCCGCCACCTCGGGTCCTCCCTCACCGACGTCACGTACGTCTTCGACGAGCCGACGATCGGGCTGCACCCCCACGACATCGAGCGGATGAACGCGCTGCTCCGCCGCCTGCGGGACAAGGGCAACACCGTGCTCGTCGTGGAGCACAAGCCGGAGGTGATCGCGATCGCCGACCATGTCGTCGACCTCGGCCCGGGCGCGGGGACCGCGGGCGGCGAGATCGTCTTCGAGGGCACGGTCGAGGGCCTGCGGAGCGCCGGCACGATCACGGGCCGCCACCTCGACGACCGGGCGGCTCTCAAGCAGTCGGTGCGCACGCCGACGGGCGTCATGGAGGTGCGCGGTGCCGACACGAACAACCTCCAGGACGTCGACGTCGACATCCCGCTCGGCGTCCTCGTCGTCGTCACCGGCCTCGCGGGGTCGGGCAAGAGCTCGCTCGTCCACGGCTCCGTGTCCGGGCGCGACGGGGTCGTCGCGGTCGACCAGACCGCGATCCGCGGCTCCCGTCGCAGCAACCCGGCGACCTACACCGGTTTGCTCGACCCGATCCGCAAGGCGTTCGCGAAGGCGGCCGGCGTGAAGCCCGGGCTGTTCAGCGCCAATTCGGAGGGCGCCTGCCCCGCCTGCGACGGCGCCGGGGTCATCTACACCGACCTCGCGATGATGGCCGGGGTCGCGACGGTCTGCGAGGAGTGCGAGGGCAAGCGGTTCCAAGCCGAGGTGCTCGAACACACCTTCGGCGGTCGGAACATCAGCGAGGTGCTCGCGATGTCGGTCGCCGAGGCCGCCGGGTTCTTCGCCGACGGGGAAGCGCGTGTGCCAGCCGCCCACCGGATCCTCGAGCGACTCGCCGACGTCGGGCTCGGCTACGTCGGCCTCGGCCAGCCGCTCACGACGCTGTCCGGCGGCGAGCGCCAGCGGCTCAAGCTCGCCACCCGCATGGCCGAGAAGGGCGACGCCTACGTCCTCGACGAGCCGACGGTCGGCCTGCACCTCGCCGACGTCGAGAACCTCCTCGCGCTGCTCGACCGGCTCGTCGACTCCGGGCGGTCGGTCATCGTCATCGAGCACCACCAGGCGGTCATGGCCCACGCGGACTGGATCATCGACCTCGGCCCTGGCGCCGGACACGACGGCGGGCGGATCGTCTTCGAGGGCCCTCCTGCGGACCTCGTCGCCGCCCGGTCCACCGTCACCGGCGAGCACCTCGCGGACTACGTCACGGCCTGAGCGGACGCGGCGGGACCGGTCGCGGACGGTCGGGCCGGCATGTCGACGAGCACCCAGACGCCGGACGCGGCGGTGAGGCCGGCGACGAGCGCGATCGCCCCGCCGTAGGAGAGCGCGTCGGCGACCGTCCCGGCGATGAGCCCTCCCGCGACGTAGCCGCTGTCCCGCCAGAACCGGTACACACCGACGACCGGCGCCCGGGCGACCGGGGTGACCGCGTCGGACATCGCGGCGATCAGGGTCGGATAGACGAGCGCGGTCCCGAGCCCGAGCAGCACCGCGGCCACGGCCGCAGGCGCCATCGCTCCCTCGCCGAGCGCGAGCAGCGCGAGCGCACCGGACTGCAGGAGCATCCCAGCGACGATGAGCGGCTTGCGTCCGACCACGTCGGACCAGTGGCCGGTCCCGATCTGCGCGATGCTCCACACCCCCGGATACAGCGCCGCGATCACGCCGATCTCCCCGACGCTCGCACCGTTGGCGGCGAGGTAGAGCGGGACGAGTCCCCAGGCGAGCGCGTCGTTGAGGTTGTTGACGAGGCCCGCCTGCGAGCAGGACCGCAGGGCCGGTTCGCGGTAGCTCGCCCTCACGAACGCGTCCCGCAGGCCGGGCACCCGGTCGTCGGCGTGCGTGTGGTCCCGGGCCTGCTCGAGCGCCACGTGCGCGGCGGTGTCGCGGACGAAGAGCACCGAGACGAGGAGCGCGACGATGGCGATCACCGCGCCCCCGACGACGAGCACCTCGCGCGCCGCGAACGATCCGGCGAGCCAGCCGCTCAACCCGGCGGCGAGCGCGACGCCACCGTAGCCGGCCGACTCGTTGAGACCGAGTGCGAAGCCGCGCCGCCGGGGTCCCACGAGGTCGATCTTCATGACGACGGTCATGGACCACGCGAGCCCCTGGTTGACCCCGAGGAGCGCATTGGCGGCGACGATCCAGCCCCAGTTCGGCGCGACGGCGATCATCAGCGGGACGGGCAGCGCGAGCGCCCAGCCCGCGATCAGCAGCCGGCGGCGCCCCGCGCGGGCCGCGACGGTCCCGGCGAAGAGGTTCGTGAGCGCCTTCGCGATGCCGAAGGCCACGATGAAGGAGAGCACCGCAGTGCTCGAGCCGAGCCCGAAGTCCTCCTGCCCGACGAGCGGAAGGGTCGAGCGCTCGAGGCCGACCATCGCTCCCACGAACGCGTTGACGGCGACGAGCAGCGAGAACTGCGCGGCGTTCTCCCGCAGCCCGAGCCGGACTGGCCCCCCGGTCACGCGACGTCCACGCGAGACCGCCCGCTGCGGTTCGCGGCGACGATCGCGGCCTGGTGCTCGGGGGCCGGCGGGATGTCGCGGGTGAGCGCGGCGACGAACGCGTCCTCGGTGTCGAACTGGAGCGCGACGTTGTGGCGTCGCTCGAAGCCGATCGTCGAGATCGGGTTCGCCGACAGGCCGCGCCCGCAGACCGAGCCCGAGTAGTGCGACGGGTAGAGGACGAGGTCGTCGGGCAGCGCGAGGAGCCGCTCGGTGAGCGATCGGTGCAGGCTGCGGGCCATCTGCTCGACCGTGTGCTCGCCGTGCGCGTGCAGGTCGGGCCGGCCGGCATCGCCGACGAGCAGCGCGTCACCCGTGAGCACGAACCAGGGCTCGTCGCCGCGTGTGTGGTCCGTGACGAGGTACGCGTGATGCGCGAGCGCGTGGCCGGGTGTGGCGATCGCCTCGATCTCGACGTTGCCGAGCGTGATGTGGTCACCGTCGCGCAGCGCGTGGTGGTCGAACTCGACGCCGGCGCCGTCCGGTACGTAGGCGGTCGCGCCTGTCCGCGCGACGAGGTCGGGGAGGCCCGAGACGTGATCGGCCTGGACGTGCGTCTCGATCACGGCGTCGATGCGGGCGCCTTGGGCGCCGGCGAGCGCGAGGTACTCGTCGACGAGGTCGGCGTGGGGATCGACGACGGCGAACGTGCTCCTGCTCTTGCAGCCGAGCAGGTACGACGCGCACGCGGTCGCATCGTTGAGCAGCTGGCGGAAATACATCGGGTTCTCCGATCGTCGAGTTCTGGATTTGTTTGACAAGTTATCTATAGATCTATTGAATAGCAACGAATGGACTCGCGACAGGACAAGGACACGCTCTTCGAGGCGATCGCGCTCATGGGAAAGGCGTTCGCCAGTCCGCGACGTCTCGAGTTGATCGACCTGCTCGCACAGGCGCCGCGGACGGTCGACGAGCTCGCGCGGGCCAGCGGCCAGTCGAGCGCGAACGCGTCCCAGCACCTGCAGGGGCTCCACGCCGCCGGCCTCGTCTCGCGGGAGCGGGAGGGCACGAGCGTGCGCTACGCCCTGGCCGGGGAACGCACCCTCGCCCTGTGGCTCTCGCTGCGGGACGCCTCGCTGGCCCAGCTCGCCGAGGTCGAACGCGCCGCGCGGGACTACCTCGGTGAGGAGGTCGACGCAATCGGCCGCGACGAGCTGATCGGCCTGATGCGCGGCGGTGACGTCGTGCTCGTCGACGTCCGTCCGCCCGAGGAGTACGCCGCGGGCCACATCGAGGGCGCCGTCTCGATTCCGATCGACGAGCTTCGGGAACGGCTCGCGGAGCTTCCCGCCGACCGCGAGGTCGTCGCGTATTGCCGTGGTCCGTTCTGCGCGTACGCGCACGAGGCGGTCCGGCAGCTGCAGTCGGCCGGCCGGCCGGCGCGGAGACTGACGGACGGATGGCCGGAGTGGCGGCTCGCTGGCCCATCCGCGGCGCACGATCGAGCGGCCTGACCACGGAACACCACGACCGAAGGAGCACGGCCATGAGTACCACCACCCGTCGGCTCGACACATCGGAGCTCGAGCAGCGCGTGAAGACGATGTACGAGGAGGTCGCGCTCGAGCCCGAGCGGGAGTTCCACTTCGAGACCGGACGACCGCTCGCCGAGCGCCTCGGCTACCCGTCCAACGAGCTGGACCGGATCCCGTCCGCCGCGATCGACTCGTTCGCCGGCGTCGGCTACTTCCTCGACCTCGCGTCGATCTCCCCCGGGGAGACGGTGCTCGATCTCGGAAGCGGCTCGGGCACCGACAGCTTCCTCGCCGCGCTCGCCACCGGCCCGGACGGCACGGTGATCGGGGTCGACATGACGGCCGCCCAGCTCGCCAAGTCACGCGACCTCGCCGCCCGTGACGGCTTCGCGCAGACGGACTTCCGCGAGGGCCACATCGAGGACCCGCCGGTCGAGGCGTCCAGCGTCGACTGCGTCATCTCCAACGGGGTCATCAACCTCTCGCCCGACAAGCCCGCGGTGCTCGCGGCCGCGGCCCGCGC
>JBFIDS010000123.1:0-8491 GCA_041603715.1 Paraconexibacter sp.
CCCGGTGCCGCTGACCCCGAACCCGCGCCGCCGGCCCCGCCCGACAGCCAGCCGCTCGCCTCGAGCGGCTTCAGGTCGAGCCGGTCCGCCACGAGCTTCACCAGCTCGTCGCGCACCGCCCCCACGGGCACGTCGGCGAACACGGGGCGCAGCGCGGCGATGATCGCGTCCTTGCCCTCCGCCGTCTCCCGGTCCCCGCGCTCGAGCTCACGCCGCACGCGGAAGCGCACGAACGGGACGGAGTCGGCGACGAGTGCCCGCATCGCGTCGGGCCCCTCCTCGCTGACGACGTCGGCGGGATCGCGGCCCTCGGGCAGCTCCACGACGCGCAGCGACACGTGGTTGCCGCGGGCGACCGAGGCGGCCTTCACCATCGCGTTCTGACCGGCCTCGTCGGCGTCGAGCGCGAGGTGGACGACGGGGGCGAGCCGCGCGAGCTCGGCGACCTGCTCGCTCGTCAGCGCCGTCCCCATCTGGCCGACGACGTTCGGCAGACCGGCCTGGTGGAGCGCGATGACGTCCGTGTAGCCCTCGCAGACGATCACCTCGCCGGCCTTCGCCGCCGACGGCCGGGCGATGTCGGCGCCATACACGTGCATCTTCTTGTGGAAGACCGGGCTGTCGCCGGAGTTGAGGTACTTCGGGCCGTCCTGCGTGCTGAGCGTCCGCGCGCCGAAGCCCATGACGCGGCCTCGCCGGTCGGCGAGCGGGAACATGATGCGGCCTCGGAACCAGTCGTAGAGGCGCCCCTCCCCGCCCTGCGCCTTGCGCGCGAGCCCGGCGTCGAACAGCTCGCGGTTGGAGTACCCCGCGCGCCGCGAGGCGAGGAGCACCGTGTCCCACGCCTTTGGCGAGTACCCGACCCGGAAGGTCCGCAGGACCGGCTCGCCGAGTCCCCGGGAGGCGAGGTAGTCGCGCGCACGGGCCGCCTCGCGCGACTCCCACAGGAACCGCTCGTAGAACGCGGCCGTGCGGTCGAGCAGCTCGAGGAGCCGTTCGCGCTGAGCCCGGCGCTGGGCGGCGGCCGGGTCCTCCTCCTCGACCTCGAGGGGCACGTTGAAGCGCTGGGCGAGCTGCTCCATCGCCCCGACGAAGTCGAGGCCCTCGGTCTCCCGCACGAACGTGAAGCAGTCCCCGCTCACCCCGCAGCCGAAGCAGTTGTAGAGCTTGCGGTTGAGGTCGACGCTGAACGACGCGGTGCGCTCGTCGTGGAACGGGCAACGGGCCATCGCCGCTCCCGGTCCCGACCTCTTGATCTCGGTCCGCGAGGCGACGAGCTCGAACATGTCGACCGCGTCGCGGACCTTCTCCTTGCTGTCCTGGGTGTAGCGCGCCATCCGTCCGCCAGCCTACGCGCGCCCCGTCACAGCGGCAGCGAGGCCGGGACGGCGAGCGCCTCGAAGGTCCGGATGCAGTAACGGTCCGTCATGCCGGCGACGTAGTCGGTGACGCGCTGGGCGAGGTCTGCGTCGGGCGCCCCGCCGCGGTCCGGCGGGCCGTCCGGGAGGCCGACGTAGTGCTCGAAGAGCGTGCGGAGCACGAGCTCGATCCGCTGGTGCTCGCGCCGCGCGACCTCCCCGAGGTAGACGTTCTCGAACATGAAGGCCCGCAGGGCGTCCATCGCCGCGCCCGCCTCGTCGCCCTGGACGATGTCGCCGCGGACCGCCGAGGTCTCCACGAGGTCGTGGACGAGCCGGTCGATCCGCTGGGAGCCGCTCGCTCCGAGGATCTCGAGGGCGTCCCGTGGCAGGTCGCGATCGTCGAGGACACCCGCGCGGACGGCGTCGTCGATGTCGTGGTTGATGTAGGCGATGCGGTCGACGACGCGCACGATGCGGCCCTCGAGGGTCCGGGGCATCGGGGACCGGCCGGAGTGACCGAGGATCCCGTTGCGCACGTCGTCGGTGAGGTTGAGCCCGCGGCCCTCCCGCTCGAGGACGTCGACGACCCGCAGGGAGTGCTCGAAGTGCCGGAAGCCCCGTCCGAAGCGGTCGCGCAGGCAGCGGTCGAGGACGTCCTCGCCGATATGCCCGAACGGCGGGTGGCCGAGATCGTGGCCGAGGCCGATCGCCTCGGTGAGGTCCTCGTTGAGGTCGAGGGCGCGCGCCACCGTGCGCGAGATCTGCGTCACCTCGAGGGTGTGCGTGAGGCGCGTGCGGAAGTGATCGCCCTCGGGGGCCACGAACACCTGCGTCTTGTGCTTGAGCCGGCGGAACGCCTTGCAGTGGACGATCCGGTCGCGGTCGCGTTGCAGCGGCGTACGCAACCCGCAGTCCTCCTCGGGGGCCGCACGCCGCGACGGGTACGAGCGCGCGGCGAGCGACGAGAGGTGCTCGGCCTCCCACGCCTCCCGCCGGGCCGGCAGCGAGCGGGCGACGGGTCCGGGAGATGCGTGCGGGTCCACCCCCCGATGATCGCACCGCCGTGCGGCGGGCGCCGGAAGCCGTGACGGAGCGCTCACCCCTCGGCGCGCACGGCCGCCTGAGCGGCGGCGACGCGCGCGATCGGCACGCGGTAGGGCGAGCAGCTCACGTAGTCGATCCCCGAGTGGTGGAAGAAGTCGATCGAGTCGGGATCGCCGCCGTGCTCGCCGCAGACCCCGAGCTTGAGGTCCGCCTTCGTCTTGCGCCCCAGCCACGCCCCCATCCGCAGCATCTGCCCGACGCCGGGAGCGTCGATGGTCTCGAACGGCGAGCGATCGAGGATCCCGACGTTGATGTAACGGGCGAGGATGCGCCCCTCGATGTCGTCGCGGCTGAAGCCCAGGCCCGTCTGCGTGAGGTCGTTCGTGCCGAAGCTGAAGAAGTCGGCGTGGTGGGCGATGTGGTCGGCGAGGAAGCAGGCCCGGGGCAGCTCGATCATCGTCCCGACGAGGTAGTCCTGCGGGCACGAGAGCCCGTGCTCGGTCCCGATCTCGACGACGAGCTCCCGGACGAGCTCGAGCTCACGCTCGTAGTCGACGAGCGGGATCATGATCTCCAGGCGCGGCTTCACCTGGGCACGGGCGAACGCCGCGAAGATCGCGCGGACCTGCATCCGGTACAGGTCGGGCATGAGGATGCCGAGGCGCACGCCGCGCGTGCCGAGCATCGGGTTGGTCTCCTGGAGGGCGAGCGCGCGGTCGCGGCGGTGCCCGTGCTCCATCTCCTCCGGGTGGGGCAGGAACTCGTGCAGCGGCGGGTCGAGCAGCCGGATGGTGACCGGCAGGCCCTCCATCGCGGCGAAGATCCCGTCGAAGTCCGCCTCCTGAAGCTCGCGCAGCGCGTCGAGGCACGAGACCCGCGCCGCGGCGTCGTCGGCGAGGATCACGTCCGCCATCAGGGACTGGCGGTCGCCGAGGAACATGTGCTCCGTGCGGCACAGGCCGATGCCCTCCGCGCCGAACTCACGCGCCTTGAGCGTGTCCTCGGGCGTGTCGGCGTTCGTCCGCACGCCGAGGCGCCGCAGCTCGTCGCACCAGCCCAGGACGGTGAGGAAGTGCTCGGAGACCTCGGGCTCGACGAGCGGGACGTCGTCGAGCGTGATGTCCCCCGTCGTGCCGTTGATGGCGACCCGGTCGCCCGCGCGCAGGACACGCTCGCCGATCCGCGCCTCACCGGCCTCGAGGTCGATCTCGACGTCGGCGGCCCCGGTGACGGCCGGCCGGCCCATCCCCCGGGCGACGAGCGCGGCGTGCGAGGCCTTCCCGCCCTCGCTCGTGAGGATCCCCGTCGCCGCGTGGAACCCGGCGACGTCGTCGGCCTCCGTGAACGGGCGGACGAGCACGACCTCCCGGTTCTCGGCCGCGGCGGCCACCGCGTCGGGGGCGGTGAAGACGATCTCGCCCTTCGCGGCGCCCGGGGACGCCGCAACCCCGGTCGCGACGACCGCGTACTCGACGGACGGGTCGAACGTCGGGTGCAGGAGGGCGTCGAGCGAGTCGGCGTCGATCGTCGCGATCGCGGCGCCCTTGTCGAGCAGCCCCTCCTCGACCGCCTCGACGGCGAAGCGCACGGCGGCCTGCGCGGGACGCTTCGCGGCCCGCGTCTGGAGCATGTAGAGGCGACCCTCCTCGATCGTGAACTCCGTGTCCTGCATGTCGCCGTAGTGGCGCTCGAGGGTGCGGAGGATGTCGAGAAGCTCGGCGTGCGAGTCCGGCATCACCTCGGCGAGCGCCTCGAGCTCCTGCGGGGTGCGCACGCCGCTCACGACGTCCTCCCCCTGGGCGTTGACGAGGAAGTCCCCGGACGGCTCGGCCGCACCGGTCACCTCGTCGCGGCTGAACGCGACGCCCGAGCACGACGTCTCGCCCTTGTTGCCGAACACCATCTGCTGGACGTTGACGGCGGTGCCCCACGCGTCGGGGATGTGGTTAATCCGCCGGTAGGAGACCGCCCTCTCCCCCGTCCACGAGTCGAAGACCGCCCGGATCGCGCCGTCGAGCTGCTCCCGCGGGTCCTGCGGGAACTCCTCGCCGGTCGCGTCGCGGTACAGGCCGCGGAAGGCGCCGACGAGCTCGCGCAGCGCCTCGACGTCGAGCTCCGTGTCGAGCGTGACGCCCCGCGAGCGCTTGGCGGCGGCGATCTCGCGCTCGAGGCTCTCGCCGCGCACGCCCTTCACGACGTTGCCGTACATCTGGACGAACCGCCGGTAGGAGTCCCAGGCGAAGCGGGGGTTGCCCGTCCGCTCCGCGAGTCCCTCGACGCTGCGGTCGTTGAGACCGAGGTTCAGGACGGTGTCCATCATCCCCGGCATCGACTCGCGCGCGCCGGAGCGCACGGACACGAGCAGCGGGTCCTCGGGGTCGCCGAGGCGCTTGCCCGTCTGCTCCTCCAGGCGCGCGAGCGCGGCGTCGACGAGGGGGTCGAGCCCGTCCGGGAGGACCCCGCCGCCCTCCATGTACGCGAGGCACGCGGTCGTCGTGATCGTGAATCCCGCCGGGACCCGGTCAGGCCCGAGGACGCGGCTCATCTCCGCGACGTTCGCCCCCTTGCCGCCGAGCAGGTCGCGCTGCTCGCGCGAGCCGTCGGCGAAGTCCTGGACCCAGATCGGGTCTGGCGCGTCGGAGGTGCTCATGACGCCCGATGCTACCCGGGGGTCGCCGCGCGCAGCCTCACGTGTGCGTGGTTCTCGACCGTCTCGGTGATCGCGCGCTCGGCCTGACGCAGCACGCGGTCGGGTGCTGACGGAGCCGCGGCGAGCGGCGCGCCGATCGCGCCGGCCATGAAGGCGTGCGCCTCCTCGTCGAGGGGAAACGACGAGGCCTCGCACGCGACGCAGACGACTCCGCCGGCGGCGCCGCTGAACCCGGTGAGGTGGTCGGCCTCGCCGCACGCCGCACACGCGGAGAGCTGCGGCGCGAGCCCGGCCGCGAGGAGGAGCTTCAGCCGGAACGCGAGCTGGTTGGCGTAGGTCGCCTGCGATATGGCCCCCGGACGCGCGCTCTCGTCGAGGAGGCGGAGCTCCGCGCAGAGCAGGTGGTAGACGGGCGGACTGGGCTCGGCGTCGTCGAAGAGCCGTGCGACCGCGTCGCACGCACGCCCCGCCGCGTCGAGCGCGGGACCGTCCTCGCGGAGGAACCGGTGGGCGTCGAGGGCGTCCGCACCGGTGACGGTGAGCAGGTCGCTGCGGCCCTCGTGGAGGACGAGGTCGACGCGGGTGAAGGGCTCGAGGCGGCCCCCGAAGCGGCTCTTCGCCCGGCGGACCCCCTTGGCGATCGCGCCGAGGCGCCCGCGGTCGGGCGTGTAGACGTGAAGGATGCGGTCGGCCTCGCCGTAGCGCATCGAGCGCAGCACGACGCCCTCGGTCTTCACCGATCCGGCCATCGGACCCGCCTCGCTATCCTTTGTGAAGCATGGACAAGATCACCGTCTACACCACGGACCGCTGCCCCTACTGCGTCATGGTCAAGCGCCTTCTCGACGGGCGCGGCCTCGCGTACGAGGAGATCAATCTCGCACGCGACCCGGAGGGACGCAGCGCCCTCGTGGACCGCACGGGGCGCATGAGCTTCCCGCAGGTCCTCGTCGGCGGCGAGCTCGTGGGCGGGTTCGAGGAGACGCGGGACGCCGACCGCACCGGCCGGCTCGCCGAGCTCCTCGCCGCCTAGAGACTGTTCGGTCCCGCGCGACCTCTCGGTCAACCGAGGACGAGCGCGTAGACGGCGGCGCCGAGGACGCTCGCGGCGAGGAGCAGACCGGCCTCCTGCCGGCGCTCCTGGGTGAACCAGACCACCGCGAGGATGAGTCCGACGAGCGGGAGGATCGCGGCGAGGACGAACGGGAAGGCGGCGGCGAGACGGGCGGGCATCGTCCGACAGCCTACGCGGCGGGTCGGCGGCGGACACGCGGCCGTGGCTGGCAGCGCTCGCAGACGTAGGTCCCTCGTCCCGCGGCGACCATCTTCACGATCGTCGTGCCGCATTGCGGGCACTCCTCGCCGCGTCGTCGATGGACGCGGAACTCGTGCTGGAACCCGCCGTAGACGCCGTCCGGGTGGCGGAAGTCGTCGATCGTCGCGCCGCCCGCGTCGAGACCGGCGGTGAGCGCGTCCACGACCCCGCGGGCGATCGCGTCCCACTGCGCCCGCGTGATCCGGTCCACGGGCCGGAGCGGGTGCACGCCCGCGCGGTGCAGGGCCTCGTCGGCGTAGATGTTCCCGACCCCGGCGACCCGTCGCTGGTCGAGCAGGAAGGCCTTCACCGGGGCCCGGCGGCCGCGGGCGAGCGCGGCGAGCACCCGGCCGTCGAGCCGTCCGTCGAGCGGCTCGATCCCCAGCCTCGGGGCGAAGAACCGCTCGAGCGCCTCGGTCCCCAGCGCGATCTCGCCGGTGCCGAAGCGGCGTGGGTCGCAGAACCGCAGCACGTGGCCGTCGTCGAGGTCGAACACGACGCGCTGGTAGGGCTGCGCGGGATCGGGGTCGTAGAGGAGCGTGCCGGTCATGCGGAGATGGACGAGGAGATGCACGTCGTCCTCGAGCGCGAAGACGAGGTACTTCCCGCGGCGGCGCAGTGCCTCGACGCGCCGGCCGCGGACGACGTCGACGACCTGCTCGGGGGCGAGCGGGGCGCACCAGCGCGGGTCGCGGATCTCGAGGGCGCGGACCGCGCGCCCGTCGACGAGCGGCGCGAGCCCACGGCGGATCGTCTCGACCTCGGGCAGCTCAGGCATCGTGGAGGTCGCCGCCGCCGAGGAAGGACCGCCCCGGCAGGTCCGGCTCGGTGGTCCCCGTCAGCCACGCGAGGGCGCTCGCACCGACGTCGGCGAGCGGCCCGTCGTGGCGACCCGACCCGCACGCCGCGAACCGCGCGAGCAGCGGTGCGTGCTCGCGCGTGTGGTCGGTCCCGGGCGTCGTGGGGTCGCACCCGTGGTCGGCGGTGAGGACGAGCAGGTCGTCGTCACGCAGGAGGGCGTCCCAGCCCCCCACCGCGGCGTCGATCGCGCGCAACGCCGCGGCGAACCCCTCGATGTCCTTGCGGTGTCCGTAGGTCTGGTCGGTCTCGACGAGGTTGGTGACGACGAGCCCCGTGTCGAGCTCGCGCATCAGGCGCGCCGTCTCCTCCAGCGCGACCGCGTTGCGCGCCCCCGGGTGGCGGGCGTCGAAACCGCGCCCGGCGAACAGGTCGGCGACCTTCCCGACGGAGTGGACCGCGACGCCGGCGGCCTGCAACGCGTCGAGATGGCTCGGACCCGGCGGCGTCACGGCGACGTCGAGCCGACCGTCGGTGCGGCGGAACGCGCCGGGAGCCCCCGAGAAGGGCCGGGCGATGACCCGCCCGACGGCGTGCTCGCCGGTCATCGCGTCGCGCACGCGGTCGCAGATCCGGTGCAGATCCCCCTCGGGCACGACGTCGACGTGCGCGGCGAGCTGGAGGACGGAGTCGACCGACGTGTAGAGGATGAGCTCCCCCGTCGCGAGATGGTGCTCGCCGTGGTCCTCGATCGCGGCGATGCCCTCGTAGGGCAGGTTGCAGCAGCAGCGCCGCCCCGCCGCGTCCTCGATCCGTGCGAGCACCTCGGGCGGGAAGCCGTCGGGGTACGTCGGCAGCGGGGCCTCCGGGACGACGCCGAAGAGCTCCCAGTGGCCGGTCGTCGAGTCCTTGCCCGGGCCGAGGGGATGGAGGCGGCCGTGGACGACGGGGTCCGCGACGGGCGGGACGCCCGCCAGAGGGCGCACGTTCCCGAGCCCGAGGGCGCCGAGCGCGGGCAGGTCGATCCCGCCGACGGCGCGCGCGACGTGGACGAGCGTGTCGGCGTCCGCGTCCCCGTAGGTGTCCGCGTCGGTGGTCGCGCCCATCCCGCACGCGTCGAGGACGACGACGAACGCGCGCCGGCCGCGCCGTGACCGGGTCATGCCTTCGGCTCGGTCAGCTCGATGGACCGCAGCAGCGGACGGAACGTCGCCGCGTCGACCTGGCGGAACACCTCGCCGGGGGCGAGCATGTCGATGACGATCTCGGCACCGTGGGCGAAGACGTGGGTGGAGCGCACGATGCGCGGCTGGCCCGCCACCG
>JBFIDS010000124.1:0-8429 GCA_041603715.1 Paraconexibacter sp.
CGCCCCCCCGCCCGCAGGCGGGCGCGCTCGATCGGGCCCGCGCCGCCGGCGTCCCCGTCGCGGCGTTCCCCCGCGACGCGTACCCCGACCGCGCGGCGCGCGACGCCGCGCTCGCCGCGCAGGTCGTCGAGTGGGCGGCCGACCTCGTCGTCCTCGCCGGCTACATGGCTCTCCTCGACCCCGGGTTCGTCGACCGCTTCGAGGGTCGGATCGTCAACGTCCACCCGTCGCTCCTGCCGTCGTTCCCGGGCCTGCGCGCGATCGAGCAGGCGCTCGAGCACGGTGTGCGCGTCACGGGCGCGACGGTGCACCTCGTCGACCACGGGGTCGACACCGGTCCGATCCTCGCGCAGGGTGCTGTCGACGTCTTGCCGGGGGACACGCCCCGATCGCTCCACGACCGGATCCGGCCCGTCGAGCACAGGCTGCTGGGGGATGCGGTCGCCGACATCGCGCGGTCACGCCCGACCCCATAGATTGCTGGCCATGGCCGATTCCGCCTCGCCCGCTCCCGTCCCCGTCGAGCCGCCGGACCAGGTCGTGATCCGCAGAGCGCTGCTCTCGGTCAGCGACAAGCGCGGCATCGTCGACTTCGCCCGCGGACTCGCGGAGCTCGGGGTCGAGCTCGTGTCGACGGGCGGGACCGCGAAGGAGCTCGCCGCGGCCGGGCTCGAGGTGCGCGCGATCGAGGACTTCACCGGCTTCCCGGAGATGATGGACGGGCGGGTCAAGACCCTCCATCCGCGCCTCTACGCGGGCCTTCTCGCGGTCCGCGACGACCCGGCGCACATGGCTGCCACGCAGGAGCACGGAATCGAGATGGTCGACCTCGTGTGCGTCAACCTCTACCCGTTCGAGCGGACGGTCGCGCGGATCGACGTCGACGACGCCGACGTCATCGAGAACATCGACATCGGCGGGCCGACGATGATCCGCGCCGCGGCGAAGAACCACCGCTACGCCGCCGTCGTCGTCAAGCCCGAGAGCTACGACGCGGTGCTCGAGGAGATGCGGATGAGCGAGGGCGGCCTGTCGTCCGCGACGCGCCGCGAGCTCGCGGCCCAGGCCTTCCACGACACCGCGCGCTACGACACCGCGATCGCTCGCTGGTTCGCGGAGCGGAGCTTCGACCTTCCCCCGCTCATGGTCCGCGCGTTCGAGAAGGTCACCGACCTCGCCTACGGGGAGAACCCGCACCAGCGGGGCGCCTACTACCAGCAGGTCGGGGAGCGCACCCACCTGCTGTCGATGGTCAAGCAGCACCACGGCAAGGAGCTGTCGTTCAACAACCTCCTCGACCTCGACTCCGCGCGCTCGATGGTCCGCGACTTCGCCGAGCCCGCGTGCGCGATCGTCAAGCACAACAACCCGTGCGGCGCGGCGGTCGCGGCCGACCCCCTCACCGCGTACCGCGGTGCCTTCGACTGTGACCCGCTCAGCGCCTTCGGAGGGGTCATCGCGCTGAACCGGCCGGTCGACGAGGCGCTCGCGAAGGCCCTGCACGAGCAGTTCATCGAGGTCCTGTTCGCGCCCGGCTACAGCGACGAGGCGCTCGCGATCCTCACGCAGAAGAAGAACGTGCGGATCCTGGAGAACCAGGAGCGCCGGGAGCACCGTCACGCCGAGCCGGAGGTCAAGCAGGTGCAGGGCGGCATCCTCGTCCAGGACCGCGACGCCGTGCTGCTCGAGCGGGCCGGCATGGAGGTCGTCACCCAGCGTTCCCCGACCGAGGAGGAGTGGATCTCGCTCCTGTTCGCCTGGGGCATCTGCAAGCACGTGAAGTCCAACGCGATCGTGCTCGCGAAGGACGGTGCGACGGTGGGGATCGGCGCCGGTCAGATGAGCCGGGTCGACAGCGTGCGCATCGCGCTCGAGAAGAGCCGGCTCGCGTCGCTCGAGGGGGCGGCGCTCGCGTCCGACGCGTTCTTCCCGTTCGCCGACGGCCCGCAGCTCGCGATCGACGCCGGCGTCCGCGCGATCATCCAGCCGGGCGGCTCGGTCCGGGACGACGAGGTCATCGCCGCCGCCGACGCGGGCGGGGTCGCGATGGTCTTCACGCGCCGCCGGCACTTCCGGCACTGATCCGGGGCTCGCGGCGGCCCAAGTGCCGCGGCGCCGGGTCCGCGGATCCGCGCGGATCCAGGGTCCCGGGACCGGCTGCGCGGGAAGGATGGGATCATGGGGCCAGATGCCCCGCCGCCGTCCCCTGTCCGTGTCGTGATGATCGCCACGACGAGCGATCCGCCCCGTGTTCATCGGGGCGTCCGGAACCGTCCGGCACGTGCCGCAGGATTCCGCGCTCCGTGAGCGCCGCCTCCCCGACGACACCCGCGAGCACCGGCCTGCGCGCGTGGCAGGTCGCGGCGCTGGACCGCATGGCCTCGTGGACCGACGGCTCGTTCCTCGTCAACGCGGCGCCGGGCGCCGGGAAGACGCGCCCGGCCCTGGAGTTCGCCCGCCGTGCGCTCGCCGACGGCTCGGCCCGACGCGTCGTCATCGTCTGCCCGACGGGTCCGCTGACCCGGCAGTGGGCGCAGGCCGCGGCCGATCTCGGCCTGCAGATCGTCCCCGACTCCGACGAGCTCGTGCCGCCGCGCGACTTCCACGGCATCGCCGTCACCTACGCGCGCGTCGCGATGGCCGGGGCGCGCTGGGCGCCGGAATGCACGCCCGACACGCTCGTCATCGCCGACGAGGCGCACCACCTCGGCGAGGAGCTCGCCTGGGGACAGGGCTTCGCGGCGTCGTTCGGCCGGGCGCGCCGGTGGCTGCTCCTCTCGGGCACCCCGTTCCGCTCCGACGCGACGCCCATCCCCGGCGTCGAGTACGACGCCGAGGGCCTCGCGGAGCCCGACGTCACGTACGGCTACGCCGACGCGGTGCGCGACGGCGTCTGCCGTCCGGTGGGCTTCATCGCCTACGACGGGGTGCTCTCGTGGCGCTCGGGCGACGACGTCATCGAGGCGGGCTTCGACACGGTGCTCACCGGGCGCGAGGCGAGCCGCCGGTACCGCACCGCGATCTCGACCGAGCTGCCGGACGGGCTGCCGCGGATCCTGCGGGAGGCCCACGCGAAGCTGCTCGGCGTCCGGATGGGCGGCCACCGTGACGCGGGCGGACTCGTCGTCGCCGCCGACGGCGAGCACGCCAAGCAGGTCGCGAAGCTCCTGCGCGAGGTCACCGGCAAGCCCCCGACGGTCGTGCTCCACACCGAGGCGCGGGCCGCCGAGAAGCTGCAGCGCTTCACCGCGAGCAAGGACGAGTGGATCGTCGCGGTGAACATGGTGAGCGAGGGCGTCGACATCCCGCGGCTGCGCGTGGGCGTCTACGCGAGCGCGGCGAAGACGGCGATGATCTTCCGGCAGATCGTCGGGCGCTTCGTGCGCACGATCCCCGGCCGGCCCGCGGAGATGAGCTGGCTCTACCTCCCGGCCGACCCGGTCCTCCGCGTCCACGCCTCCGAGGTCGAGGAGGAGGTCCGCCCCTACCTGCGGCGCAAGGACGACGACGAGGGCGAGTGGGACGACGCCGAGCGCGAGGCGCGCACGGAGACCGAGCGCTCCGAGGCCGAGGAGTTCGAGCCGCTCATCGCCGACGTCGTGCCGCAGATGACCCTCTTCGGGGGGCCCGCTCCGGAGTCGATGGCGCCGAAGGCCCCCGCGCCCGCGATGGTGACGATGCCTCCGGGCGGGGATCCGGCCGCCGGCGCGTCGGACGAGACGCCGCCACCCGCGGTCGCCGAGATGCCCGCCTACCAGCGGCGCAAGATCCTGCGCGACAAGCGTCACGGCCTCGTCGCGGACCTGCACCGGCGCAACGGCGGCAGCCCGCAGGAGATCAACGCCTGGCTCAACCGCGAGACCGGCGTGCAGAAGGTCGGGGACGCGTCGATCGACCAGCTCGAGCGGTCGATCGTGCTCCTCACCGACGCGCTCACCAAGCGCGCGGCGGGCCGGCGGCGCTCGGGCGCGCGCTGACCGTCGCGGTCACCCGGGCAGCCGCAGGCGGATCGGCCCGCGGGCGCTCCGCCCGTCGATGACCTCCCCCTTCTGCGTCACCTCGATCTCGCCGTCGTCGGTCATCGCGAACGCGGTGGCGCGCACGTCGTCCATGAGCGGACGCCAGTCGTCGGCGAGCGCGCGGGCGGCCTCCGACGGGCAGATCGTCCTCCCCTCGCCGCGCCCGGCGAGCAGGTCGAGGATGGTGCGCCGGGCGTCGGTCATGGTGCGGGTATGCCCCCGGTGAGGATCGAACTCACGACCGAGCGATTAAAAGTCGCCTGCTCTACCACTGAGCTACGAGGGCCCGTACATCATTGCGGAGCGGTCGCCACATCGATGTGGCCGACGACTCAGTCAAGCCAATCTGGTCGGTCGAAGCCCCCGTACTCCTGGATCGCGCCGTAGATGCTCTGCGTCAGGGCGACCGAGCAGACGGTCAGTGACACCGTCCCGTACGGAAGGCGACGGCGCTTCAGGAGGTCTGAGGACGGCGGCACGATGCTCGGTTTGCGCAGCGCGCTTGGCGGGAGGTCGAGTGTGCTCAACCAGTAGCCGTAGATCTCGCCCACGGTGAGGCCGTTCCCCAGATGGAAGTTCCCGGTGAGGGTGATGCGCTCATCAGGGATGTCGTAACACTCTCGCAAGAAGCGCCGGTAGAGCCGCAGAAGGTCCGGGTCGCTGTTGGTCAGGCGCGTTGTCGAGCGGGATTTGCTGCCTTCCGCCCAGTGCAGCAGGCAGCCCGCGTGGTGGAGCGGATCGCCTGCGCGGGCCATCTCGCGCCCGTGTTGCTGCGCGGCTTCGCGGACCCGGCGGGCGGATTCCCTCCTGCCGGTGCCGCCGCGCAGTTGGTTGTTGTAACGCGGGTTGAGCGATCGGAGATGGGCTTCCTGGTCGGCGGTGAGAGCGATGTCGCGCACCCAGAGGCTGACCGCTCGAGGGACCAGTCCGACGCGGCGAACACGAGGTCGGTCGTGAGGTGGATCTCCTCGCCCGCGGGCGGAATGTCCTGCTGAGGCGCGCTCAGATGACACAGAGACGCCGAGACGATCGGCGATCTGCCGGAGGGGCAGACCATCCTCTGCGCGTAGTTTTCGAGCCTCCGCTCGCTCAGCCTTCTTCACGAACGTATGTTCGCACGCAGTCCGGACGGAACGAGTCAGCGTTCGAACTCAGTTCGATACCCCCACGGGGAGTTGAACCCCGGCTTCGAGAATGAAAATCTCGCGTGCTAACCGTTACACCATGGGGGCGGGTCGTCGGATGATAAGGCCGTCGCCAGGTCTGGCGCGGGCGCGCTCCTCGGGGTACGGTGCTCCGCATGGCGCACACGGTTCCCCGGCGGTCGCTCGCCGTGCTCCTCGCAGGGGTCGCCGCGGTGATCGGGGTCGCCCCGGCGTCCGCCGACGCCGCGAAGAGGAAGAGCACGAAGAAGGCCGCGCCGAGCGCGCGCCTCTCCGCGTTCGGTGACTGCGGCGACCTGCTCGCCTACGCCCGGGCGAACGCGCGCTCCCACCCCGGCGCGGTGCCGGTTCGCTTCCCGGCCGCGGCGCGTCCCGAGGCGGGGAGCGCGCCCGGTGCCGCCCAGCCCCTCCCGGCGGCTGCGCCCACCACGGACAGCGCGACGACGGCGCCCGCCGCCGAGGAGTTCTCGACCACGAACGTGCAAGAGGCGGGGATCGACGAGCCGGACCTCGTGAAGACCGACGGGCGACGCATCTATGCGATCGCCCAGGGGTCGCTCCACGTCCTCGTCCTGCGTGATGGCCGGCCGGTGCACGTCGGTGCGCTGCCCCTCGACGGTTTCGGCCACGAGCTCCTGCTCCACGACGAGCGCGTCCTCGTCCTCGGGACCCGCACGGTCCGCGACGATCCGCCGCCCCCGCCCGGCGGGCCGACCCAGCCGGTCCCGGCCCCCGCGCCGTCCCCGGACGCGCCCGTCGCCGCCCCGGCGCCCGCGCCACGACGCGCGGCCCCCCGGCTGTCGATCGCCCCCGACCCCGGCCGCTCACAGGCGGTCCTCCTCGACGTCGACGTGAGCGACGCCGCACGCCCCCGCGTCACGCGCGAGGTCGCGATGGACGGCCGCTACCTCTCCGCCCGGGCGATCGGAGACATCGCGCGCATCGTCGTGACCACCCCGCCGCGTCCCGTCGACCTGCCCGCGCCCGCGCCGGGTACCGACGTCGAGGCGGCCCGCCGCGCCGCGGCCGCACGAGCGTCCCTCGCGACCTACCGGCCGAACATCACCGAACGCCGGGGCGCGCGGACGCGGACGCGCGGAGCCGTCCCGTGCCGGCAGGTCCGCCGCCCGCGCCTGTTCAGCGGGCTCGACATGACGACGGTCCTCACGGTCGACCTCGACAAGGGCCTGCCCGAGGTCGAGGCCGACGCCGTCATCGGCGGCGCGGAGACCGTCTACGCGTCGGCGACCGGGCTGTTCCTCGCCACCCAGCGCTGGGATGCGCAGCTCGACGAGACCGGGGTCCCGTCCCGCAGCGGCACGACGACCCACGTCCACCGGTTCCGCACCGGCAGCGCCGACCGCACGACCTACGCCGCGAGCGGCGCCGTCCCCGGGTACATCCTCAACCAGTTCGCGCTGTCCGAGCACCGCGGCGTCCTGCGTGTCGCGACGACGACCCAGCCGCTCTCCACGGGCACGCAGCGGACCCCGTCGTCCAGCGCCGTCACCGTGCTCGACGAGCGCGACGGCCGCCTCGTGAGGATCGGTCGCGTCGGGGACCTCGGGATCGACGAGCGCATCTACGCAGTGCGCTTCATCGGGGACGTCGGGTACGTCGTGACGTTCCGCCAGGTCGATCCCCTCTACACGATCGACCTCGCCGACCCTCGCGCGCCGAAGGTCCTCGGGGAGCTGAAGATCCTCGGCTACTCGGCCTACCTCCATCCGGTCGGGGAGGGCCTGCTCCTGGGGGTCGGTCAGGACGCGACCGAGCGCGGCCAGCGGCTCGGCACCCAGCTCTCGCTCTTCGACGTCTCCGACCTGCGGGCCCCGCGCGTTCTGCGCCAGGCCCGGGTCGGCGGCAGCTCGTCCTCGAGCGTCGAGTACGACCACCGCGCGTTCCTGTGGTGGGCGCCGCGGCGGATGGCCGTCCTGCCCGTCCAGATCTTCGGCGGCGGCGCGGTCGCGGGCAGGGCGCTGCGTCAGGACGTCGCACCTTCGCCTCCCGTCGCTCCGCCTCCCGCGCCGGTCCGCCCGCCCCAGGGCTTCGCCGGCGCAATCGGCTTCCGCGTCACGCGGGACGACCCGATCCGCGAGCTCGGCCGGATCTCCGACCCGGAGGTGAACGGCTTCGCGGCACCGATCGCGCGCACGCTCGTCGTCGGGAGCCGGCTCGTCACCGTCTCCGAGCAGGGCGTCGGGACGGCGAGCCTCGACGGCCTGTCGCGCACGGGCTTCGCGGCGTTCCCGCGACCGCCGGGAGCTCAGAACACCGAGCGCGTGAAGCCGCCGTCGACCGCGAGGGTCTCCCCGGTGATGTAGGACGCCGGGGCGGAGCAGAGGAACGCCGCGGCGGCGGCGAACTCCTCGGCGGTCCCGGCGCGGCCCGCCGGGATCTCGGCGCGCGCCATCTCCTCGATCGCCTCCGCGGTGCCGAACAGCGACTCGAGCCGGTCGGTGTGGATGCGCCCGGGAAGGAGGCTGTTGAGCGTCACGCCGTCCGCGGCGACCTCGCGCGCGAGCGTCTTGAACGTCGTGATCATCGCCGCACGGTGGCTGCTGGAGAGGAGGAGCGGCGGGTTGGGCTCTCGCACCGTCGTCCCGACGACGTTGACGATGCGACCCCAACCGCGTTCACGCATCGCGGGGAGGGCCTCCTGCACGAGTGCGACCGGGCCGAGGACGAGCGACCGGTAAGCCTCCTCCCATGCCGTGCGGGCGTGCGAGAGCGGCGGGCCGGCCGGCGGCCCGCCGGTGTTGAGGACGAGGACCTCCACCGGCCCGCCGAGCGCCTCGCCCGCGGCGGCGAGGAGGTCGCCGGCAGCGTCGGCGTCCGCGCTGTCCCAGACGAGGCCGACGCCGCCCACGTCGGACGCGGCGGCGTCGATCCGCTCGCGCGACCGGCCGCTGAGGGCGACCCGTGCGCCCTCCGCGGCGAGCGCGGCGACGATCGCCCGCCCCAGCCCGCCCGAGGCGCCCGTCACGAGCGCGGCCTTCCCGTCGATCCCGAGATCCATCTCCCGAGCGTACGCGGACGGGGTGCGCGCGTGCCGGCATCGTGCCGCAGTAGGCGGTGCTCGCGCCGGTCGGGTGTCCCGCATCACGTCCGAGACCCCGTCCGGCCCGACGGGGGCGTACCCTTCGCGGCGATCCGGGCGCTTAGCTCAGCTGGCTAGAGCACCTCGCTTACAACGAGGGGGCCGGGGGTTCGAGTCCCTCAGCGCCCATGATCGAGGGGCGGCCTC
>JBFIDS010000125.1:0-8420 GCA_041603715.1 Paraconexibacter sp.
CCCGCGCACGGCGGGCGCCGCCGGCGACTCGCCGCGCCCCGGGCGCTCGCGCGGCACGTTGGCCGCGACAGTTCCGGCGAACGCGACCTGGGGGCCGCGGCACGGCGCTACGCGAGCGCGCAGGCCGACGCGAGCTCGGTCGGCATCCCGCCGGGCAGGTGGCGGCCGAACGTGCGCAGCACGCTCTCGCGCTCCGCCGCCGGCGTGTAGCGGGCGCGGATGCGCGTGCTCACCTCACGGGCGTGCGCCTCGAGCCCCGCGGGATCCGCGCGATGGCGGTCGAGAACGTCCTCGACCGTGCGCGCGAAGGCGACGATGTCCCCCTGCGGGACCGGGTGCCCGTTGCGGGGCGTGAAGTAGTCACGACCGCCCATGCCGTGGTAGCCGACGACGAGACAGCCCGCGGCCATCGCCTCCTTCGGCGGGAAGGGACAGCCCTCCGGGTAGCCGAAGCTGAGGAAGACGAGCGACTCGCGCTGGGCGGCCGCCACCTCCGTCTCGCTCATCCCGTGCAGGGGGACGACCTCGACGTCGCGCAGGGCACCGCGCTGGCTGAGCAGGTTGAGAACCTGGCCGGCCTGGTCGGCGTGCTTGCGCGGCATGTAGGTGAGACGGCGCTTGCGCGGCCCGTCCGGGCACCACCACAGCGCGGGGTCGAGCTGGTAGGTGATGCGCTCGACGTCGAGGTGCGGGAAGCCGTAGCGCAGGTACGCGGCGTTGTCGTCGCTCACGCACACCGCACCGACGACGTCGGGATGGTCGTAGGACGTCGCGCCCGGGGCGGTGAGGTGCTCGTAGCCGTGGAACGTGTTGTAGGCGTTCTGGTTGAAGACGACCTTGCGCACCCCGGGACCGATGTCGGCGAGGCCGGGGCCGTAGACCTCGGGGATCACGAGCAGGTCGCGTCCGGGTCGCGGCGTCGCCGCGTCGGCGTGGACGATCGGAGTGTCGTGTGCGAACCAGGTGCACGCGAATCCCTCGGCCTCATGGACGAGGACGGCGGGAACTCCCGCCGCGTTGAAGTGGTCGACCGCGCGGTAGATCACGCGGATGCCGCCCGACGGGTCGTCGGTGTCGGGGCAGACGAAGTAGAGGCGGGCCGCGTCGTCTCTCACATCCGGTTGGTCGGCCGGCGGCCGCGCTGGTTGAGCCCAGCGCGACCGGCGGCCGCCGGTCACGGATCGAACGGCGCCTTCAGCGTCTCGAACGGACCGTCCTCGGGCCCGACCTCGAGCGTGAGGGGCTCGCCCGCCTCCGGGGTCTCCTTGTAGTTGAAGTAGACGTCGCCGCCCCTGCCGCCGAGCTCGAGCTCGTCGGTCCCCCAGACGAGCTCCTCCTCCGCGGTGGCCTTGCCGAGAAGGAGACCGAAGAAGGCCTTGCCGTCCACGCTGCCCTTCACGTCCGAGGCGTCGAGGAGGACGTTGCCCTCCTCGCGATCGATGAACATGCCGATGACCGAGCCCTTGCGAACACCCGCGGCGGTCGCCGCGAACGTGTACGAGGCGTCACCGTCCTCCAGTCCGGCGAAGAACTGTGGCGCGGACTCTCCCTTGCCGCCGACCTCGTAGACGAGGCCGTCACCGCCGCCCGACACGAGGACGTTGTCCTCCTGCCCGGGCGACATCTCGATGTCCTCGATCGCGACGACGAGGCCATTGCCGACGAGGTCGATCTTCGCCGTCGTCCTCTTCTTCAGGTTCGAGCCGTCGATGGTGACGGCGATGTCCCGCCCGGCGGGAATCTGGTACTTCGGCTCGGGGGCCGACTCCCAGTTGCGGACGCTGAACCCGCGCTGAACGCGGATCCCCGGGATCTCGGTGATCAGCTCGCCGTCGACGATCCCGGTGCGGCGGCCCTCCTCGTCGACGAACACGAGGTGGGGGTGGTTGGCAGGGTCGCCTCCGAGCGTGACCTCGGAGTACGCCTTCGCGTCCGGGAGGACCGTGCCGAGCCCCGCGCCCTGGGTCAGCGCGTCCTCGCGGCAGAAGAAGCAGGGCTGGATCTCGTCCCCGGGATTCGTCGGCAGGAGGACCATGCTCTCGGTCTCCGCCGTCCCCTCGTAGACCTCACCGAGGTTCTGGGGGTTGGTCCCGCCGACGTAGGTCCACGTGTCGTCCTCGATGTCGACGGTCACGGCGCGCGTGATGCCGGGGAAGTTGTTGTCGTAGACGAGGATCGCGGCGGTGCCGTCGCCCTTGTCCTCGACCGCGAACGGGGTGACCGCATGGCCACCGCTCCCGTCGGCCATGAGGATGCCGAGGGTGTAGTCCTCCTCGCCGGAGTCGAGGGCCTCCACGAGGGTGTCGAGCACCTCGGCCGGCGCTCCCTGGACGATCTCCTCCTGGATGAGAGGGAGATCCTGGTAGACCCAGTGCTCGGCGATCGACCTCTGCAGATCCGCGTTCCCGACGATCTCCAGCTCGGCGGGCTCTTCGGCGCCGAACGGCTCCGGTTCCAGCGACTCCTGGAACATCCGGATCGCCGCGACCGAGAAGCCCATGCAGTGCCCACCGGCCATCCGCTCGTTCTCGTTGGCGAGCCACCTCTCGGCGGGGGGGATGAGCCTGCAGTCGTCGCCGTTCCCGCCGACGCAGACCTGATCGCCGAACAGCGCCTGGACCTCGGCCGGCGTGAGGTTCTGGGGTCCGACGTCGTTCCCGTAGTTCTCGAAGGCGAATCCGTCGACCTGCGGCCGGAATCCGCTGTCGGCGATGATGTCGCCGGTCGGCACGTAGCTCTCGGCAACCCCGGCGCTCGCGGTCTCCCCATCCTCGCCGAGGAGACTCGGCTTGACGGCGAGGGACCCGCCGGCGCCGATCGCCGGCGCGTTGTTCGCGCGATCGCGAGAGGGCGGATCGTCCTCGCAGGCCGCGAGCGACAACGCGACGACGACTGCGGCGAGCGCTGCCGACTTGTGCAGCAGGTGCATGTGATCGTTCCCTACGCGGTTAGACGGTGATGTAGAGCGCCGTCGAGACGAGGAGCGTCACGAGGCCCAGCCCGGTGCCGACGAGCTTCGTGCGCAGGCTGTTGGCGACACCCGCGATACCGAGGAAGAACAGCGAGCTCGCGGCGATGACGCCGACGAGGTTGTAGTCGTCGCCCTCGCCATCGAGTGCCTTCGCCTCGGCGAACTGCCGGTTCGTCAGGGCGGTGAGCCGTTCGCCCTCCTCTTGCGCCGGCACGGCGTACGAGGGCGCGTCGAGCGGGGTCAGTATCTCGTCCGTCTCGTCGTTCTCCCACTCGTCGACGGCGCCCCGCAGGTTGTCGTCCATGATCGCGCCCTTGAGGTACTCGGCGAGGTCCGAGTTGTCGGACTGCGCCGCCTTCGCGTACTCGAGGAACAGGGCCTGGTCGCGCGAGGACGTCTGGACGGCCTCGGTGAAGAAGCCGTTCGCGTCGTTGATCGAGCGGATGCCCTCGTTGAACGACTTCAGGGAGTCGCCGTCGCGCAGGGACCCCTGGTAGCTCGCGACCGCGACGAGGATGGCCGCGAGACCGAGGAGCGTCGCGATGAGCCCTTCGAACCGCGCCCGTGTGGTTGGTGTGTCCTTCAACATCGCTACGCCGCCTGCGCCTCGAGCGCCTTGTTGAGGTTCGTCTGCAGGAGGTAGGTGCCGACCGGCCCGAGGAGGATCGAGAGGATCGCTCCGGGCGTCGCGTCCATCCCAGGCTGCAGCCCGACGAGGCGCTCAGCGGCGTTCAGGCGCTTCCACGTGCCGAGGATCGAGAGGACCGCGGGGACGAGGACGAGCGCGCCGATCGTGACGGCGAGGACGGATTTGGTCGGATTCGTGCCCGCGTCCTCGGAGCCGCGCGATGTGCCGATCGCGGCCAGCTCCTTGTTGATCTTGAAGTACCAGACGATCCAGTAGATCCCGATGGTGACGAGCGTGAGCCCGAGCACCGCCCAGGGGTTGCGGATGCGTCCGACCTCGCCGGTGTCGGCGATGGTGACGTCGTGAGCCATGTGGAACCTCGTGTGTGTGCTGACAAGGCGGCAGCCCGGACCAGCGAGCGGGACCTGCCGTACCGCGGCGGTCAAGGTACCAGTAGATCGCGCTCTATCCGACCAAGATCCAATGTATCTGGCTAGTGTTCGGGATGTCGCGTTCGCGCGCCATTGGTCGCACATACGCTCTCGCCGGTTCAGGACAGCGGCGCGAGGAGCAGCTCGGCGAGCAGCACGGGGTCGCGGCGGACCCGATCGGGCGACAGCGCGCCCGGCTCGCGTCCGCGCGCTCGCTGCAGGACGAGGTCCTCGGGCCGCTCGAGGCGCTGCAGGCGGCCATCGGCGATGAGCCGCTCGTCGACGGCGCCGAGACGTCCCTCGAAGGTCGTGAACACCGGCGTGCCGAGGGCGACGGCCTCCCGGTTCATCGTGCCGCCGGCGCTCACGACGAGGTCGGCGAAGGCGACGAGCGACGGCGCGTCGATCGCACGCTCGGGGACGGTGATCCCACCGAATCGCGCGAGCTCCTCGCGCTGCTCGGGCGTGCGGGGGAGCGCGACGACCTGCCCCTGCTCGCGCAGGCGGCGCAGCGCACCGGCGAACACGTCGTTCTCGAAGCGGTGGTAGAGAGCGACCGCGGGCGGCGTCCGCACCACCGCGAGCGGCACGGCCGGGTCGAGCCCAAGCTCGTCGAGGACCGCGGGGTCGGGCTCGAGGTCGGCGAGGTAGTACTCCTCCTTCAGCCCCGGGTAGGGCCGGAGCTTGCCGCGCGCCCCGTAGCGGTCCAGACGCTCGGGCGGGATGACGTCCGGGACCACCACGGCGTTCCCGAGCCGGCAGTTGACCGTGTGCTGGACCGTCGCCCACTCGTAGTCGAACATCGTCGAGCGCGGGATGCGCAGGAGCGCGGCCGCGACCGTGACGTCGTTGGAACCGTGTCCGAGCGCGATGTCGAACGGGCCGTTGCGGCGCGCCCAGCGGGCGAGGGCCGTCGAGCGGTCGACGAGCCCGAGGCCCTTCGCGGCAAGCCGGCCGCCGCGGTGTCGTCCGATGACCTCGGCGTGGAGCCCGTGTCGCTCGGCGAGAGCGACGGTCTGGGCGAAGTCACGCGCCGTGACGCGCACCTCGTCGCCCCGGGCGCGGAGCAGCTCGACGATGGGCCGCAGGACGAGGACGTGCGGGGAGTTGGTGAGGTCGATCCAGACGCGCACGCTCTCGTGTCCCTTCAGCCCAGGCCGGCGCGCACGCCATCGACGACCTCGGCGACCTGCTCGCGCGTGATCGCCGCGCTCACCGGGATCGCGAGATGGGTGCGCGCCGCCTCCTCGGTGCCCGGCAGGTCGACGGCGCCGCCGAGGAGGGCGAGCATCGCGGGCTGGCGGTGCACGGGCGTGCGGTAGTAGCCGCGGGCCCCGATCCCGCGCGCACCCAGCGCCGCGGCGAGAGCGTCCGGCTCCGGGGTCCTCACGACATAGAGGTGCCACGCGACACGGCCGGCCCCCGCCGCGACGACGGGGACGTCCACGAGCTCCTTGAGGCCCTCCTCCCGGTACCAGCAGTCGACCATGGCCCGGTGGTCGGCCCATCCGTCGAGCGAGGGGAGCTGGACGCGCAGGACCGCGGCCTGCAGCTCGTCGAGGCGCGAGTTGTAGCCGACCTCCGAGTACGTGACCTTGTCGGCGCTCCCGTGGAAGCGCAGCGTCCGGACCCGCTCGGCGAGCGCGGCGTCGCCGGTCGTCACGGCACCGCCGTCGCCGAAGGCCCCGAGGTTCTTCGACGGGTAGAACGAGAACGTCGCGATGTCCCCGAGCGCCCCCGGGCGGCGCCCGTCGGCGGTCGTCGACCCGGCCGACTGCGCGCTGTCCTCGAGGACCGGGACGCCGAGCGCGCGGATCTCCTCGACGGGGGCGACGTTGCCGAACAGGTGGACGGCGATCACGGCCTTCGTGCGGGGGGTGAGGACGGCCCGCACGGACTCGGCGGTGACGAGAAAGGTCTCCGGGTCGACGTCGCAGAAGATGGGCGTCGCGCCGGTCGGCGGGATCGCCTCGGCGCTCGCGTAGAAGGTGAACGAGGGCACGACGACCTCGTCCCCCGGGCCGACGCCGAGCGCGCGCAGGGCGATGGTGATCGCCTCGGTCCCGTTGGCGACGCCGATCGCGTGGCCCACCCCGAGGTGGGCGGCGAACTCCTCCTCGAACGCGGCGACCTGGGGGCCGAGGATGTACGCCTCGCTGTCGAGCACCTCGGCGACGGCGGCCCGGAGCGCCCCGTCGAGCGGGCGCAGGGGGCTGGAGGGATCGAACAGGGGGACCGCCATGCGTGGCGGGGAAGGCTACCCGCGCCGGGACCGCCGCCCCGCCTGCGGCGGGCAGCCCTCGCGAACACGGGCCCGCTCCGACCGGATCGCGAGCCCGCCCCCGGGGGCGGGCGTCCACCGTTTAGCCTGGCTCGCGCATGGTCGGCTCCGCATTCCCCTCCGCCGCCGCACCCCCCGCGTCGCCCGCCCGCCTCACCGTGACCGACGCGCTCGGGCTCGGTCTGCTCCACGGTCCGACCGAGCTGCTCCCGATCAGCAGCTCCGGGCACGTCACGCTCATCCCCTGGCTGCTGCGCCGCCCGTACGCCGACATCGCCGACCCGGAGATCCGCAAGGCGTTCGAGGTCGCGCTGCACGCCGGGACGGCCGCGGCCCTCCTCGTCGCGCTGCGCGACGAGGTCGGCGAGGCGGCCCGCGGGATCGACGTCCGGCGCCTCACTCTGCTCGTCGGCTCGTTCGTCCCGCCCGCCGTCGCCGGCTACACGCTCGAGCGGCCGATCGAGCGACGCCTCGGGACGCCGCCCACGATCGCCGTCGGCCTGATCCTCGGCTCGGTCGCGATGGCGGCGGCCGACCGCTACGGCCCGACCGGCCGCGACCGCGACAGCGCCGGCCTCGCGGACGCCGTCCTCCTCGGCCTCGGACAGGCCTGTGCGCTCGTACCCGGCGCCTCGCGGAACGGCATGACGCTCGCGGTCGCCCGCGCGCGCGGGTTCGACCGGGAGGACTCCAACGTCCTCTCGCGTCACGTCGCGCTGCCGATCATCGTCGGCGCGAGCCTGCTCAAGGGGACGCGGCTCGCCCGCCGCGGGCTCCCTCCCGGTCTCGCGGCGCGGTTCGCCCTCGGCGTCGTCGCCTCGTTCGGCTCGACGCTCGTCTCGGTGCGGCTCATCCGCCAGGTCGAACGCGACCGGTCCCTGCTCCCCTACGCGGCGTATCGGGCGGCGCTCGCGGGCGTCGTCGTGCGGACCGCGCTGCGCCGTCGCCGCGCCATCTGACAGCATCGACCCTGATGAGCGACGCGTACGCCGCTGCCGGCGTCGACACGACCAAGGCCGATGCGGGTGTCGGAGCCCTCGTCGATGTCCTCAAGACGATCCAGCTCACGCGCGCGAGCGCGTCCGTGCTCCCCAGCGGGCACTACGCGAGCGTGCTGCGGGTGGCCCCCAACCTCGGGATCGCCCTGTCGACCGACGGGGTGGGGTCCAAGCTCGTCGTCGCCGAGCAGGCCGACCGCCTCGAGACGGTCGGGATCGACTGCATCGCGATGAACGTCAACGACATCATCTGCGTCGGCGCCGAGCCGATCGCGATGGTCGACTACCTCGCGGTCGAGCAGGCCGACGGCGCCGCGCTCGCCCGAATCGCCCAGGGCCTGAAGACGGGTGCCGAGGAGGCGGACATCGAGATCCCCGGCGGGGAGCTCGCCGTGATCCCCGAGCTCATCCGCGGACATCCGTCGCCGGGCGGATTCGACCTGTGCGGGACGGCGTTCGGAACCGTCGCGCTCGACCGGATCGTCACCGGCGCGGACGCGAAGCCCGGCGACGCGCTCATCGGCATCCCCTCGAGCGGCATCCACTCCAACGGATACACGCTCGCGCGGCGGGCCCTGCTCGAGAACCTCCCCGAGCACGGCGTCTCGGCCCTCGGGCTCGACGACGCGCCACCGGAGCTGCGAGGGGCGACCGTCGCCGACGCGCTGCTCGAGCCCACCGTCATCTACGTCAAGGCGATCGTCGAGCTCCTGCTCTCCGACATCCCCGTCGGCGGCCTCGCGCACATCACCGGCGGTGGACTCACGAACCTCCTGCGGCTCACGGGCGACCGTGCGGGCTTCCGCGTCGAGCAGCCGCTCGAGGCGCCGCCCGTCTTCGACCTCATCGCCCGCCGCGCCGCCGTCCCCGTCCACGAGATGTGGGAGGTCTTCAACATGGGCTGCGGGTTCGTCGCCGTCGTGCCCGAGGAGCGGGCCGACGACGCGGTGGCGCTCATCGCCGAGCGGCACCCGCGAACGGCGCGCATCGGCACCGTCACCGACGAGGGCGGCATCGTCTCCGTGCCGTCGCTCGGCGTCACCGGCGACGCGGGCGGACTGCGCGCGGCGTAGCGGCGGGGTCGTCGCGCCGGCTCCGGCCCTGCGGCCCG
>JBFIDS010000126.1:0-8419 GCA_041603715.1 Paraconexibacter sp.
CGACGTCGAGCGCGCTCACGGGGAAGTCGAGCCGGCTGCGCTCCGTCTGCGGGACCACCGCGCACCGCTCGGCCGAGACCGTGCCTGCGCTCACCACGAGCTCGCCCAGCAGGACACGGAAGAGAGTCGACTTGCCGCCCCCGTTGGGTCCGAGGACGGCGATCCGCTCCCCGGCGTGCGCGGTGAACGTCACGCCCTCGAGGGCGAGCGTCCCGGCCCCCGGATAGGCGGCGCTCACGCCCGCGACCGTGACGAGGGCGCCCGACGGCGAGATCGTGTCGCTCGTGCTCATGACGCCACCGACGGGACGGCGGTCACCACGGCGGCGCGCCGCCCGCGCACGACGCGCGCGGCGCCGGCGAGGACGAAGACGCCCCCGGCGATCACGGCGATGGTCGCTCCGGGAGGCGCGTTCGTCTCCACCGACAGCCAGAGCCCGGCGACGCCCTCGACGCAGACGAGGAGGACGGTGGCGACCTGCCAGGTCCGCAGGCGCGAGCACAGGAGCCGCGTGGTCGCGGCGGGCACGACGATGAGCGCGGTCGCGAGCAGGGCGCCGACCGCGCTGAGCGCCGCGACCGCGACGAGCGCGATCAGGCCGAGGAGGACGAGGTCGGGGACCGGCGAGCGCGCGCCGAGCGCGCGAGCGGTCACCGGGTCGAACCCGGTGGCGAGCCAGCGCTGCTCGAGGACGAGCGTCGCCACGAGCACGACGGCGCTGGCCACCCCCGCGAGCACGAGGTCGCCCGTGTCGATCACGAGGAGCGACCCGAAGAGGAGGTTCTCGATGCTCGCCGACGACGAGAAGACGTCGCTGGCGAGGATGACGCCGACCGCGAGCGCCGCGACGAGCACGAGCGCGGTGATCGAGTCGGAGCGCTCCCCCCCGCTGTCGCGCCGTCCGAGCGCGCCGACGCCTCCGGCGACGAGGAGCCCCGTCCCGGCGGCGCCGAGCGCGGCCGGGAACGCGAGCCCGTCGGCGAGCACGAGCCCCGGGAAGGCCGCGGTGCCGACCGCGTGGGAGAAGAACGCGAGCCCGCGCAGGACGATCCACGTGCCGACGACCCCAGCCGCGACGGAGAGCAGCACGATCTCGAGGACGCCGCGCTGGACGAAGGGGAGCGTGAAGGCGTTGAGCATCGTGACGGAGGATAGACGTGACGAGAACGAGTCCCACTGTCACCCGGGGCGTGGCGTCCCGGGTGCCGGTGGGCGGTGGGGTCCGGCGCAGGCACTCAGCCCGCGGGTTCGTCCGCGGCGCCGCAGGTCGAGGCCCCGTCGGTGAACCCCTCGACGAGGGCGCGCGCGTTCTCGCGCATGCTCCCGAGGTAGGTCCCGCCGGGCCCGTCCGCCGGCCCCAGGGTGTCGGCGAACAGCGTCCCGCCGACTCGTGCCCCGGTGCGGTCGGCGATCGTCTTCGCGAGCGCCGGGTTGAGCGAGCTCTCCGGGAAGATCGCGCCGACCCCCTCGCGCCTGACGGCTGCGACGAGGTCGCTCAGCGTGCCCGCCGAGGCCTGCGCCTGGCTCGTCGTCGACGGGATGATCGCCCCGACGAACTCGATGTCGTAGCGCTCGGTGAGATAGCCGAACGCGTCATGGTCGCTCACGAGCCGGCGCTGCGACTCGGGGACGGCCGCGAAGCACGCCGCGATCCGCTCGTCGAGCGCCTCGATCTCCGTGGCGTAGCGGGTGGCGTTCGCGCGGTACTCCGCCGCGCCGGCAGCGTCCGCCGTCACGAACGCGTCGCGGACGACCTCGACCGCCGCGCGCGCGTTGCGCGGGTCGTGCCACCAGTGCGGATCGGCCTCCTCCTCGGAGTGGTCGTCGCCGTCCTTCTCCTCGTCCCCGTGGTCCTCGCCCGTCTCCTCACCGGAGTGGTCATCGCCGTCGTCATGGCCGTGACCACCCTCGAGCTTCACCGGCCGGGACGCACCGGCGTCCACGACGGCGGCCTCGGGGAGACCCGCCTGCTCGGCGACGTCCGCGGCCCACTCGTCGAGCTCGTCACCGGAGACGAGCATGATCTCGGCCTCGGCTGCGCGACGGATGTCCTGCGGCCGAGGCTCGTAGTCGTGCGGGTCGGAGTTCGGCTGCAGCAGCTGCACGACGTCGACGCGGTCCCCACCCACCTGCCGCGCGAAGTCCGCGAGCTGGGTCGTCGTCGCGACCACGGTGATCGCGGCGTCACCGCTGCCGGCCGACCCCGTCCCTTCGTCGTCGCCGCACCCGGCGGCGAAGACCGCGAGCACGGTGAGGACAGCGGCAGGGACGACGATGGGCCGGAGGCGCGAGCGGAGCGGGGACGGAGCGGACATGCGCGCAGTGTACCGATAACGGGAACGATTCTCACTTCGTCGCCGGTGCGGACCCCGCCCGCGGCAGGAGCACGCGCGGGGAGCGCGAACGCCGCAGGGGCGATGCGCACCCTCCTTCAGACCCGCGCCGGGACCGTCCTCGTCGGCACCACCGTGGCCATTGCCATCTTCACCGTCGTCGGCCTCGCCCTCCTCTGGCCGGGCAGCGACGTTCCCGGCGCGAACACCCCTCCAACGCTCCCCGCCGAGGTGACCGGCACGACGGCCGAGCCCTGTCCCGGGGGTACCGGGCAAGAGTGCCGGACGGTCACCCTGCGCGTCGACGACGAGGACGCCGCCGGCGGCTCGGCGACGATCGAGGTGCCGCTCGGTCCCGCCGCCCTCACCCCCGACTTCACGACCGGCGACGACCTGCGCGTCACCCGCATCGAGGGTGCCCCCGCTGACCAGGCGTACGCGATCGCCGAGCGGGAGCGCCGGACGCCGCTCATCCTCCTCGCCCTCCTCTTCGCGGTGCTCATCGTCGCCATGGCGCGGTGGCGGGGGGTGCTCGCCCTCGGCGGCTTCGCGCTCAGCCTCTTCCTCGTCGTCGAGTTCCTCGTGCCGGCGATGCTCTCCGGCGACTCCCCCGTGCTCGTCGCGCTCGTCGGCGCGCTCGCCGTCATGTTCGTCACCGTCGTCCTCACCTACGGGATCGGCCCGCCGTCGATGGCGGCGATCCTCGGGATCACCGGCGCGCTGTTGCTCGCGTCGGGACTCGGCGTCGCGGTCGTGGAGACCGCGCACCTCGACGGGCGCGGGAGCGACGACGCCGGAGCCCTGCTGCAGGCGACCGGCGGGGACATCTCGCTCCAGGGCATCGTCCTCGCCGGGATGATCCTCGGCGCGCTCGGGGTCCTCGCCGACATGGCGGTCACGCAGGCCTCCGCGGTGATGGCGCTGCGCCGGGCGAATCCGCGACTGGGCGCGCGCGCCCTCTACGAGAGCGCCTTCGGCATCGGCCGCGACCACCTCGTCGCGACGACGCACACGCTCGTGCTCGCCTACGTCGGCGCGACCCTCCCCCTCCTCCTCCTGCTCGAGGGCTCCGGGGTGACGGGCGGGGACGCGCTCAACACGCCCGATCTCGCCGAGCCGATCGTCGCGACGCTCGTGGGCTCCATCGCCCTCCTCGTGAGCGTCCCCCTCACGACGGCGCTCGCGGCCGCGCTCGTCGCGCGGATGCCCCCGGAGAGCCTCCCCGGAAGCGGCGGGCACGTCCACCACCACTGACGCGCCAACGTTCGTTCCCCGCCCGGCGAAAGGGTCCGGAACGACCTGGAACCGACGCCGGCGCGCTACGCTCGGGCGGTATGTGCGCGCAGTGCATGATGGGGGCCGTGACGGCGGCCGGGGCCGCGACCGGAGCCCGCTCCTACCTCGCCACCCGCGCGTGGGCGTGGCTCACCCCCACGCGGATGCGCCGCATCACGGCCGGACTGCTCGGCAGCGCGCTGGTCGCGAGCACCGTCCTCCTCGGGTAGGACGCCCGAGGCCTTCCCGCTCAGCCCGCGGTGACGCCGCCGGCCGAGGACCCGGGGGCCGAGCCGGAGCCCGTCCCCGCCCCGCCCGAGGACGACGAGCCGGGGGTGCTCGACGACGGCGGCGGATTGCGCTCGATGTCGCGCACGGCCCGCACGTAGACCGGGTCGGTCTCGGTCGGCGACCGCTTGGAACCGGTGCGCACGGTGAGCCGGTAGAGGCCCGGGTCGCGCAGCAGGACCTCGGAGGAGTACCGGCTCTTGCGCACCCGCAGCCGGGACTCGCGCACGCGACGGTAGCGCCCGTCCTTGCCCTCCCTCTCCACGAGAACGCGGGCCGAGGCGTGGGGACGGACGACGCCGCTGATCCGGATGCGGCGACCCGCCTGGATCCGCGACGTGGCGGCCTGCACGGTGAGGAGGGGCACGAGGCCGATCTGCACCGTCCCGGACCGGATCCGCGAGCCGCCGGGCGGCACCCCGGTCGCTCGGACGGGCCCCGCGGCGCGCCACGGGAAGCGCGCCCGCCACGATCCGTCGGACTCGGTCGTCGCCCGGGCGACCGTCGTGTAGCGCCCGCTCGCACCGCGCTTCTGAATGCTCACCCGGACGCCCGCCGCGGGCGCACCGCCGGCCGCGAGCAGGCGTCCCGCGAACACCGCGTCCTCGCCGTAGACGACCTTCGTCTCCTCCGGCGTCGCAGTGAGCCGGGCGACGTCCGCCACCGCGGGATCGATCCCCGCGGCCCGCGCCCGGATCTCGGGGAGCTGAGCGTAGAGGGCGTTGCCCGGGCACGCGGTCGCGCAGCCGTCGCGATGCCCGCTGATCCGCTGGAAGGTGACGGGCGTGCCGGCCTTGAAGCGGTTGGTCCCGCCACCGCCGCTGGTCACCGTGACCTCCCCGACGACCGGCGCCCGGTGGATCGCGAGCTTCCACGCGAGGACGCGCGCGACGGCGTCGAGCCCCTGGGGGGTCTGGGGGACGCTGGAGAACGTCCCGAGACACGCAACGCCGGTGGAGAACCGGTTGTAGCCCTCCGCCTGAGCGCCGACGACGGGCCGGTCGATGCCGCCCGCGCGCCCCTCGAAGATCTGGCCGAAGCGGTCGACGACGAAGTTGTAGCCGAGGTCGTTCCACCCGTTCGAGTCGCGGTGGAACTTGCAGATCGCGAGCACGATCGCCGCGGAGTCCTGCGGCCCGTACTCGTTCGCGGAGACCGTGTGATGGACGAACCCGAGCTGGACCTCGCCGTAGCTCGGGCCCGAGCGCGGCGGGCAACGCCCGGCCTCCCACACGTCGCGGCCGATGATCGGCGGGGAGCCCGCCACCGCGCTCGCCCGGGCGGCGGCCGCGCTCGCGCGCGGGCTCGCCCTGCGGGCCTCCGTGGGGACGGCCACGAAGTGCAGCCGGACGCCGCCGAGCGGGCGGCGAGAGCGCAGCTGCAGCTCGTCGGCGCCACCGACCCACACGGGGTCGCTCGTCGCGAGGTCCCCGCGCCCGTCGGGGCCGTGCCGCGTGACGTCGAGCGGGACCCAGTCGCTCCAGCGTCCGCCGTGCGGCCGCACCCGGACCTCGAGCCCCGAGCCGCGGACTCCGGCGCCGCGGGCGCCGACGAGGTCGAAGCGGCGCGGCGCGTCGATCGTGTCGCTCACGCGTCCCCCGCGGAGGGCCGAGCCGCGCACGTCGAGGCCGAAGCTCGACAGCCGCCGGGGCGGCCGGCGGCGGGCCGCCGCCCCGAACGCGGGCGGCGCGCCGAGCCCACCTCCGCGCGGCATCAGCGTCACCGCAGCCGCGAGCGCGCCCGTGGCGAGCATGCGGCGGCGGGACAGCGTCCCGGAGGGTGCGGCGAGGTCCGACATCGGTTCTCCAACCCGCTTCGACACGTGAGGTTGCGTTCCCTATGTCCTGCAACGACCCGCCCGCCGGCCTGGCGCACATGGCGCCGGGTACTTCACTTGGTAAAGTCATGGGAGTCATGGCCTCGGATGACACGTGTCCCGTCTGCCGCACCGCCGACATCGTCTGCGGGAAGTGGACGCTCCTCCTCGTCCGCGACCTCGCGGCCGGGACGTCGCGCTTCTGCGAGCTCGAACGCTCGCTCGCCGGCATCAGCCCCCGCACGCTCTCGCTGCGCCTGCGGGCCCTCGAGGAGGAGGGCATCGTCGAGCGGTGCACGTTCCCTGAGGTCCCGCCCCGGGTCGAGTACGCGCTGACCGAGAAGGGCCGCGCGCTGCTGCCGATCATCGAGGGCATGCGCGAGTACGGTCGGGAATGGCTCGGCGAGCCGGAGTGTGCCGACGACCCGCCGCGACCGGGCGCACCGTCGCGGGCCCAGGCGCCCGCGACGGCTGCCTGACGCCTACTGCGTGGTGAAGACCTGCCGGCCCTCGGAGGGCTGGACGAGCACCCATCCCTGACCGGAGAAGGCCATCTGGACCGACTCCCCGGATCCCCGTCCGACGAGGTTCTTGAGCTTCAGGTCGGTCTTGATCTGGGTGGTGACGCCCTCCGACCACGTGATCGCCGCCTGCGCGTCGGCGAACGTCGGAGCGGAGGCGACATCGAGGAGCACCGGGGGGCCGTCCGTGAGGATCGCGACCCAGCCCGTGCCCTTCAGCGAGGTGTTGAAGAGCCCGCCGCCCATCATCGCGCTCGCGCCCTTCACGCGCTCGATGTCCCAGTCGATGCCCGCGTCGAACGCGAGCAGGTTGTTCCCGTTGACGGTGATCTTCTCGCCCTCGAGGTACATGAGCTGGATCTCCTGGGCGGACTCCGCGAGGAAGACCTCGCCCGTCCCAGTGATCCGCATGAGGCTCTGTCCCTCGCCGGTGAGCGCCTTCTTCATCAGGCGGCCCATCCCGCCGCTTCCGGCGTGCTCGAAGGTCACGTCGCCCTGGTAGGCGACCATCGATCCGAGCTTGGCCTGGATCGTCACCTGGTCGAGCTCGACCTTGAGGAGCTTGGGGTTCTGGAGCGAGAACGAGTCCTCCGACTCGTTCTCACGGAACTGGGCGAGCGTCGTCTTCATGTTGGCCGCGTCCTTTCGGGAGGGCTGCGCGTGGTGGGACGCGGCGCACCCTCCCCCACGCCACCGCCGTCGTCAAGGTCCCGCGGTCTCGGACGGGTCTCACGGACCCGACGACGGCTCAGCGCAGCGAGGAAGCGGCGGAGACCGGGGTCTCCCGCTGGTCGGCGGCCTGCGCGAGATCCTCCATCGTCGTGCCGCGGCGGCCGTCGGCGGCGACGAGCAGCTTGAAGTCGTGCGGGCTCGAGGCGGCGGCGAGCGCCTCCTCCATCGTGATGCGCCCCGCCTTGAGGTGCCCGAACAGCGCCTGGTCGAACGTCTGCATCCCGTAGTAGCCGCCCTCGGCGATGACCTCGCCGAGCTTCCCGGTCTGCGTCGGGTCCATGATCATGTCGCGGACCCGGCCCGTCATCCGCAGGACCTCGCAGACCGCGACGCGGCCGTGCCCCGACGCCGCCTGCACGAGACGCTGGGACACCGCGCCCTTCAGCGTCCCCGCGATCATCGCCCGCACCTGCTGGTGCATGTGCGGCGGGAAGAACTCGATCAGGCGGTTCACCGTCTCGGGCGCGTCGACGGTATGGACGGTCGAAAAGACCAGGTGGCCGGTCTCGGCGGCGGACAGCGCGGTCTGCACCGTCTCCTCGTCGCGCATCTCGCCGATGAGGATGACGTCCGGGTCCTGTCGCAGGACCCGGCGCAGGGCGCGCTTGAACGACGCCGTGTCCTCACCGACCTCGCGCTGGTTGATGACCGACTTCTTGTCCTTGTGGAGGAACTCGATCGGGTCCTCGATCGTGACGACGTGGCGATGACGCGTGGAGTTGATGTGGTCGATCATCGCGGCGAGCGTCGTCGACTTGCCCGAACCGGTCGTGCCCGTGAGGAGGACGATGCCGCGCTCCTCCTCGGCGAGCTCGCGGATCACCGGCGGGAGCGAGAGCTCGTCGATCGTGCGGATCGACACGGGGATCGCGCGGCAGACGATCGAGACGGAGCCGCGCTGCCGGAAGGCGTTGACGCGGTACCGCGCGACCCCTGGGATCGCGTAGGCGAAGTCGACCTCGCCGTCGGAGGCGAACTCGGCGCGCTTGACGTCGTCGTGGAGGATCTGCGCGAGCGCCTCCTCGGTGTCCTGCTGGCTGAGCCGCGGCGCGTCCTCGTCCATCGGGCGCAGGTCCCCGTCCACGCGGATCATCGGCGGGGAGGGGACCTTCAGGTGCAGATCGGATCCGCCCGCCTCGACGAGACGGACGAGGGCGGTGTCGATGTCGAAGGGCACGTCGTGAAGATCGGCGCCCGCGGGCCGATGCTTGAGCGATGCGCCGCGCGACCAAGCGGACGGCGAGGGAGGTCGGGGCCCGGGAGAATCGCCCCCCAGCGGACCGCGAGAGAGGTCGGGACCCGGGAGAATCGCCCCCCAGCGGACCGCGAGAGAGGTCGGGACCCGGGAGAATCGCCCCCCAGCGGACCGCGAGAGAGGTCGGGGCCCGGGAGAATCGCCCCCCAGCGGACCGCGAGAGAGGTCGGGGCCCGGGAGAATCGCCCCCCAGCGGACC
>JBFIDS010000127.1:0-8409 GCA_041603715.1 Paraconexibacter sp.
AGCGCATGAGGGTGCGCAGCTCGGCGACGTCGTCGCAGAGCACCACCCGCAGCGGATCCGAGGTCACCCGGCCTCCCTGTCGGGCAGCGTCACGGTGAAGCACGAGCCCGGCGTGCCGTCCGGCCGGGGCCGCACGGCGGCGCGCCCGCCGTGCGCCTCGGCGGCGCGCTTGACGATCGCGAGCCCGATCCCGCTGCCCGCGCGCTCACGCGCCTCGCCGGCACCACGCTCGAACATGTCGAACAGGCGCTCGGCGATCCGGGGGTCGATGCCGAGCCCGTTGTCGGTCACCTCGATCGTCCAGTGGTCGTCGTCGTGTGTGGCGCGGACGTCGATGAGGGGTGCGACGTCGATGCGCCGATACTTCAACGCGTTGCCCAGAAGGTTCTGCAGCACCTGCCGCAGCAGGCTCGCGTCGCCGCGGACCGTGGGGAGCTGGTCGATCGTCACCGTCGCGCCGGTCTCGTCGATCGCGGGTGCGAGCGCGTCGCGCGCCTCGCGGGCGACGACCCCGAGGTCCACGGGGGTGCGCTCCGCCTCGACCGCTCCCGCCCGCGCGTACCGCAGCAGGTCATCGATGAGCTGCTGCATCCGGCTGACCGCGTTCACCGCGTGCGCGATGAACTCGCGCCCGGTGTCGTCGAGCACAGGGCCGTAGCGGCGGCCCAGCAGCTGGAGGTACCCGTCCACGATCCGCAGCGGCTCGTTGAGGTCGTGCGAGGCGATGGACGCGAACCGCTGCAGCTCCACATTCGTCCGCGCGAGCTCGTCGAGCGCGGCCAGGCGGCCGGACTCCGCGCTCGCCCGGGCGCTCACGTCGCGGATCACGGCGGCGAAGAAGCGCTGGCCCGCATGTGACCCGCTCGTGAGCGTGAGCTCCGCGGGGAACTCGCTGCCGTCCTTGCGTACGCCCTCGACGGGGACGACGCCCTGGCCGACCAGACGCGGCATATCTCCGTCCCGCACGCGGCCGACACCAGCGAGGTGCGCCTCGACGTACCGGGCGGGCATGAGGATGGTGAGAGGGCGGCCGAGCACCTCGTCCGCCGTCCAACCGAACGTCTCCTGGGCGCCGCCGGTCCACATCGTGATGAGCAGGTCGTCGTCGGTGGTGACGATCGAATCCGCGATCGTGTGCGCGACGCTGAGGAGGAGGGCTTCCGGCTCGACGCCCTTCGTGGTGGCCGGCGGGGGCTGTGGATCCATCTCGTCGCGGCGCACGGTGCGGCGGCTCTCCTCGTCGGGGGCGATCGCCTTCCGGCCCGCGAGGCTACCAGCCCCTCCGGGGCGCAGGACGGCGTGCGGCCGCGCCTATACTGGCCTGGACCCCGAACGGACCCGTCAGGAGTCGTACGTGCAGGAGATGGTCATCTACGGAGTGAGCTTCGACATGGTCGGCAAGCAGCCGATCGTCCTGCTCAAGACCGTTGACAGCAACAAGTTCCTGCCGATCTGGATCGGCCACCCGGAGGCGGCCGCCATCCTCATGAAGCTGCAGGGCGCGACGACGCCGCGGCCGATGACGCACGACCTCCTCGTGGACGTCCTCGGGGAGATGGAGGCGACCTGCGCTCGCGTGGCGGTCACCGAACTGCGCGACAACACGTTCTTCGCGACGATCACGATCAACGTGAACGGCAAGGAGGTCGAGATCGACTCGCGACCCAGCGACGCCCTCGCTCTCGCCGTGCGGTCCGGTGCCCCGATCTTCGCCGCCGAGGAGGTCATCCTCGAGTCCGCGATCGAGTTCGAGCACGACGTGGAGGATCAGGAGGACGTCGTCGACCGCTTCAAGGAGTTCCTCGACCAGGTGAGCCCCGAGGACTTCATGGGCGGCGAGTAGCCGCCCCTGCCGCACGGTCGGCCTCAGGCCTCCGCGAGCGCGTAGTCGACGATCCGCGCGACGAGCGCGTCGAAGCCGACACCGGCCGCCTCGGCGGCCTGCGGGAGCAGGCTCGTCTCGGTGAGGCCCGGGACCGCGTTGGCCTCGAGCACGACGAGCTCGCCCGTCTCCCTGTCGCAGAGGAGGTCGACCCGGGAGAAGCCTCGGCAGCCGAGCAGCCGGTGGACCGAGAGCGCGATCTCCTGGGCGCGCTCGGTTGTCGCGTCCGGAAGGTCGGCGGGGCACTCGAAGCGGGTCTGGCCGATCGTGTACCGGGCCTCGAAGTCGTAGGCCTCCTCGTCGAGCGGCACGGCCTCGACGACCGGGAGCGGCTCCTCCCCGAGGATCGAGACCGCGAGATCCCGCCCGTGGACATGACGCTCGAGGAGCACCTTCGTCGAGTACGAGAAGGCCGCGACGAGCGCGGCCGGCACGGCGGCCGCGTCCGCGGCGAACTTGATGCCGAGCGCCGAGCCCTGGTCGGAGGGCTTGACGACGAGCGGGAACCCGAGGTGCTCCTCGATCGCCGGGAGGGCGTCGGCAGCACCGAGCTCCTTGAAGGCGGTCTCGTTGAACGCGAGGAAGTCGGGCGTCGCGATGCCGACGTCGCGCATCGCGTGCTTGGCGAGGACCTTGTCGGCGCAGCGGATGCACGCGCTCACGCCCGACCCGGTGTAGGGGATGCCGAGCACCTCGAGCAGCTCCTGGACGGTCCCGTCCTCGCCGTCACGCCCGTGCAGCGCGACGAAGGCGACGTCGGGACGCTCGGCCCGCAGTCGCGTGACGAGGTCGTGGCCGACGTCGACGGCGATCACGTCGTGACCGAGTCGCTCCAGTGCGTCCTCCACCCGGGCGCCGGAGGCGAGCGAGACCTGTCGCTCGAGCGAGCGCCCGCCCTTGAGGACCGCGACGCGCATCGCGCCGCTCACCCCTGCTCGCGGCGACGGCGCTCGGCGTCGCGCAGCGGCAGCTCGAGGACGTCGGCGAGGGCGGGGTCGGGCGTCCGGTCCCCGGTCTCGGGCGAGGCACGTCGCGCTGCGGGCTCCTCCGAAGCGGGCCGCTCGCCGGTGAGCGTGCGGTACAGGTCGAGCTGCTCGCGGACGACCTCGCCGATGCGGCGTACGCCCTCGCGGATGTCGTCCTCGCCGGAGCCGGAGAAGTTGAGGCGCATCGACGACCCGCCGCGGCCGTCGAGGTAGGCGCCCCGGCCGGGGACGAACGCGACGTTGCGCGACAGGGCGCGAGCGAGCAGGTCGGTCGTGTCGAGGCCCGGGGGGAGGGTGGCCCAGATGAACAGGCCCCCCTGCGGGTGCGTCCAGGTGGCCTCGGCGGGGAAATGCTCGGCGAGCGCGTCGAGCATCGTGTCGCGCCGGCGGCGGTAGAGGTCCTTGAGGCTCCCGAGGTAGGTGCGCCAGTCGCCGGACTCGAAGTAGGTGGTGACGAAGATCTGCGAGAGCGAGGACGAGCAGAGATCCGACCCCTGCTTGCCGACGCTCATCTTCTGGAGCACCGGTCGCGGGGCGGCCGCCCAGCCGATCCGGATGCCCGGCGAGAGGATCTTGGAGAACGTTCCGAGCGACAGGACGAAGTCCCCGCCCTCGAGCGACCGCAGCGTCGGGAGGGGATCCCCTTCGTAGCGCAACAGTCCGTAGGGGTTGTCCTCGAGGACGAGCAGCTCGCGCTCGCGTGCGATGTCGGCGAGCCGGCGGCGCCGCGGGAGCGACATGGTCACGCCGCCCGGGTTGTGGAAGTTCGGGATCGTGTAGATGAACTTGGGACGGCGACCCTCCGCGTCGAGGCGCGCGAGCGTCTCCTCGAGGAGGTCGATCCGCATCCCGTCGTCGTCGAGCTCGATCTGGATGACCTCGGCCTGGTAGGCGCTGAAGGTGGGGACCGCGCCCGGGTACGTCGGGCCCTCGGCGATGATCACGTCGCCCGGGTCGACGAGGGTCTTGCACACGAGGTCGATGACCTGCTGGCCGCCCGTCGTGACGATGAGGTCGTCCGGGTCGACGCGGGTGCCCTCGGCCTCCATGACCTGGGCGATGCACTCCTTCACGGCAGCGTGACCCTCGGTGGGGCCGTACTGGAGCGCGCGCGCGAGCGTGTCCTGGGCGACGCGGCCCATGATCTCCTGGAACTGGCCCGGGGGGAACGTCGAGGTGTCGGGCAGACCGCCGGCGAGCGAGATCACCTCGGGGCGCTCGGTGATCGCCATGAGGTCGCGCATCGCCGAGGACGTCATGACCTTCGTCCGCTGCGCGAAGAGGCCCGCGTAGCGCTCGATGTCGCGCGTCGAGGAACCCCGCGCGGTGCGCGGGCCGGGGGGGCGCCGGGGCATGTCCCGGGATTCGCCGCGCACGGGCTGTGGGCCTTCTTCCTCTATCGTCATGCCGCCCGTCACCGTATCGGACCCCCTGTGCGCGCTCTCCTCGACACACTCCAGGGCGCCGGCCTCGCCGGCGCGTCCGGCATCCGGCCCTTCCTCCCGGCGCTCGTCGCCGGGAGCTTCGCGTCCGCCGATGTCGGCCTCGACTTCGACGGCACCGAGTTCTCGTTCCTCGAGGACCCGGCGTTCCTCGCGCTGGTCGCGATCCTCTTCGCCGTGACGCTCCTCCTCGAGGTCCTCGGCCGCGGCGGCTTCCTCCAGTCGGGTCCGGGCGAGGCGGCTCTCGCCGGCCTCGGGGTCGGCCTCGGCGCGCTCCTGTTCGCAGGCTCGCTCGACGACCGGTTCTCGACCTGGTGGCCGGGCCTCGTCGGCGGTGTCATCGTCGCGCTGCTCGCCGGGGCCGCGGTCCGGCAGCTCCTGCACCGCACGCGCTCCCGGCTCGATGCGGGGGCGGCGCGCGCCCTCCCCATCTACGCCGAGGGCACGGCGATCATCCTCGCCGGCGCCGCGATCGCGCTCCCGCCGCTGAGCGTCCTCGGGATCGGCTTCCTCGCCTACCTCCACCTGCAGGGGCGGCGGCGTGAGGGCGAGAAATATGCCGGCCTGCGGATCCTGAAGTGAGTGCGGACCGGCCCGATCCGACCGATCCGTCGGAGCGGGCCGGCCGGCCGCCGAAGCTCGTCCTCGCCGTCATCGACGGCCTGAAGCCCTCGGCCCTCGAGCGGGCCGTCGCGACGGGCCGGGCCCCGGTGCTCGCCGCGCTCATGGAACGCGGCACCTACGTCGACGACTGCTGCGCGGCGTTCCCGTCGGTGACGCCCTGCTGCGCGGCGACGATCGCCACGGGCCGCCGCCAGGACGAGCATCACATCGCGTCGATGAACTGGTACCACCGTGACGACGCCCGCTACGTCGAGTACGGGTCGAGCTTCAGCGCCGCGCGCAAGGTCGGCTTCACGAAGCAGCTCACGGACCTCATCTACCGCATGAACCTCGAGCACCTGCCCGCCGAGGTGGAGACGGTCTTCGAGCGCCTCGACGACGCCGGGCTGCGGACGGCGGGGACGACGTACCTGTTCTACCGCGGACGGCACGAGCACTACCCGTCGCGCGAGACGACGATGTCGCGCCTCGCCACGACGGTGATCCGCAAGCCGGTGATGGGTCCGCGCGAGCTGTTCTACGCCGACCTGTTCGCGAGCCGGGAGACCGGCTGCTGGTCGCGGCTCGGGATGCCGGGCCTGCGCGACCAGCACACGGGCTGCGTGGGCGCCTACCTCGTCGAGCACGACCTGTTCGACTTCCTCCTGTTCTCGTTGCCCGACAACGACACGCACTCCCACGAGCACGGTCCGGACGCCCAGGTCGCGTCGATCGCCGAGGCCGACCGTCAACTCGAGCGCCTCGTCCACGCCGGCGGGGGGCTCGACGCGTTCCTCGCCGAGCACGCGCTCATCGTCGTCGCCGACCACTCCCACGCCCTCGTGAGGGAGCGGATCGACCTCCTCGGCGCCTTTGCCGAGCACGCGGTGCTGTTCCCCGGCGCGGTGCGCCCGTCGCGCGCCGAGATCGCCCTCTGTCCCGCGCAGCGCAGCGCGATGATCTACGTCCTGCGCGGCGGCCCGTCGGCGAAGGGCCGCCCGCGTGAGGCGATCCGCCGGGACGTCGTGGAGACGGCGCTCGCCGTCGACGGGGTCGACCTCGTCATGTGGCGGGCCTCGGACGGCACCGCCGTCGTGGCGCGCGGCAGCGGCGGCGCCGACGGGGATCGGCCCGCGGGCGAGCTCCACTTCGCCCCCGGCACCGAGGTGCGCGACCGCCGTGGGGAGGGGTGGACCGTGACCGGCGACCTCGCTGTCCTTGGGCTGCACGCCGCGGACGGGCGCGTGTGGAGCGACGACTACCCCGATGCGCTCGCCCGCGTCTGGGCGGCTCTCGTCTGCCCGACCTCGGGCGACGTCCTCCTCTCCGCGGGCCCCGGGCGCGAGTTCCCGGACTGGGGCGGGATGGATCACGTCGACGCCGGCAGCCACGGATCGCTGCACGCCGACGACTCCCTCGGCGCGCTCGTCTTCTGCGGCGTCGAACCCCCGCCGGGGCACCCCTCGCACGATGCGCCCGCGGACGGCGGTCGGTGGTCCGGCTGGTCGATCGCCGACGTGACGCCGATGACGCTCGCCCATTTCGGGCTCGAACCCTAGACCGCGCGCTCCATCGGCCGCGCGAGCCCTGCGGCGGGCGCGCGCCGGACGATCGGTACCCTGAGGACCAGGAATGCCCGCTCCCGGACCCGACACCACGGTCGCGGAGCGGCCCAGCGCGCTCCCGGATCCGCTCCCGACGGCCGGACGGGTCCGTGCCGGGCTGCGCCACCCCGCCAACTGGATCCAGCTCGTGCGCTTCGGGCTCGTCGGCGCGAGCGGCTACGTCGTCAACCTCGGCGTGTTCGCCCTCGCCGTCCATGCCGCGGGCGTCAACTACCGCGCGGCGGCCGTCATCGCGTTCGTCGTCGCCGTCGCGAACAACTTCGCGTGGAACCGCCGCTGGACGTTCGCCGACGCCCGCGGCGGGCACGCGGGCTTCCAGGCCGCCCGCTTCGTCGTCGTGAGCGTCGCCGCGTTCCTCTTCAGCCTCGCCGTCCTCGAGGTGCTCGTCGCGGGCTTCGAGGTCACGGAGGTCGTCGCGCAGGCGATCGCGATCGCGACCGCCACGCCGCTGAACTTCCTCGGCAACAAGCTCTGGAGCTTTCGACGGTGACGCCGCCGGCGGGACGCCTCGCCGCTCTCGCGGCGTCGCTCGTCCTCGCCGTCCTCGCGGCCCTCCCGGCCCCCGCCTCGGGACAGCAGGCCGGCTCCGCGACGACCCCGCCCGCCGCCGGGTCCACGACCGCGACGATCGCGACGACCGTCGCGCGGCCCTCCACGAAGTTCGACGAGCTCGTGCCGCCGGGGGTCCTCGACGAGAAGCCCCCCGGGCATCGACTCGACGGCTACGGAGCGATCGACCTCGCGAAGGCCGTCCCGAAGGTTCGCCGCGAGATCGCGAAGTACGCGCCGGACGAGACCTACCCCGGCGTGTACCTCAAGGGCCCGACCCGCTGGCAGGTCGGCTACTACACCAAGGACACGCCGCCACGGGAGATCGCGCAGGTCACGATCGACGACCCCACCGCGCGGGTCACCGAGGCGTGGACGGGCCACCAGGTCGCGTGGACGATGGCGCGCGGCTATCCCGGTGCGTTCGGACGCAAGGTGAACTCGCCGTGGGTGTGGATCCCCCTCACGGTCCTCTTCCTCCTCCCGTTCGCGCGGCGTCCGCTGCGGATGCTCCACCTCGACCTCGCCGTGCTCTGCGCGTTCGGGATCTCGGTCGCGTACTTCAACGACGCGCAGATCGACGTGAGTGTCCCGCTCGCCTACCCGCTGCTCGCCTACCTCCTCGCGCGCCTGCTGTGGATCGGCCTGCGACGGCCACACGACACGCCGTCCCGAGCCGTGTCGTCGGCGGACTCCCGGCGTTCCGTCGGCGGCCTCCCGCTGCTCGTCCCCGTCACGTGGCTCGCGGTCGCCGCGGTGTTCCTCGTCGGCTTCCGCATCGGGCTCAACGTGACGAGCTCGAACGTCATCGACGTCGGGTACTCCGGGGTCATCGGCGCGCAGAAGATCGTCGACGGCGATCCGCTCTACGGGGACTTCCCGCAGGACAACTCGAGCGGTGACACCTACGGCCCGGTCGCCTACGCCGTGTACGTCCCGTTCGAGCAGGCGCTCCCGTGGAGCGGCGAGTGGGACGACCTCCCCGCCGCCCACGGCGCGGCGATCGCGTTCGACCTCGCGGCGCTCGCTCTGCTCTTCCTCCTCGGGCGCCGTGTCCGCGGGCCGGGTCTCGGCGTCGTCCTCGCCTACGGGTGGTGCGCCTTCCCCTTCACGCTCTACGCGATGAACACGAACACGAACGACACGCTCGTCTCCGCGTTCGTCCTCGCCGCGGTCCTCGCCTCCTCGCCGGGCCGGCGGGGGCTCCTCGCCGCGCTCGGCGGGCTCACGAAGTTCGCCTCGCTCGCGCTCGTCCCGCTGTTCGCGCTGCACGGGCGCCGCGGCGACGAGGAGCGACCCCGGTCGATCCCGCGGTTCGCCCT
>JBFIDS010000128.1:0-8360 GCA_041603715.1 Paraconexibacter sp.
AGCCGAGGTGCTCGGCGACGCGACGCTCGAGCTGCGCGAGGGTGTCCTCGTCGCCGCCGAGGAGGTCGAGCTGGTCCTGCGCCGTTCCGACCGGGCCCTTCAGGCCGCGCAGCGGGTAGCGCGAGATGAGGTCCTCGAGCCGGTCGAGCGCGACGAGCAGCTCGTCGGCGATCGTCGCGAACCGCTTGCCGAGCGTCGTCGCCTGGGCCGGGACGTTGTGCGAGCGGCCGGCCATCACGAGCGTCTCGTGCTCGGTCGCGAGCCGGGCGAGGCGGGCGAGAGCGGCGATGGCGCGGGTGCGCACGAGCAGGAGCGAGCTGCGGACCTGGAGCTGCTCGACGTTCTCGGTGAGGTCGCGGCTCGTCATCCCCTTGTGGATGTGCTCGTGGCCGGCGAGCGCGCTGAACTCCTCGATGCGCGCCTTCACGTCGTGGCGGGTCACCCGCTCGCGGTCGGCGATGGAGTCGAGGTCGACGCGGTCGACGACCGCCTCGTAGGCCTCGATCGTGCCGTCGGGCACGTCGATGCCGAGGTCCCTCTGCGCGAGCAGCACCGCGATCCAGAGCCGGCGCTCGAGCACGATCTTGTGCTCGGGCGACCAGATGGCGGCGAGCTCGGCGGAGGCGTAGCGGCCGGCGAGGACGTTCGGGACGGTGTGCACGCCCGCAGTCTCGCGCACCGCTGCACGCGTTGCCGCGACGCGGCTGGTCCTTGACCTGCGGGGGCGCCGCGCGCGATGCTCGCCCGAGGAGAGAGAGCCCCGAAAGGAGAGTCCCGCCGTGTCCACGTACGACTACGTCATCGTCGGAGCCGGGTCGGCCGGCTGCGTGCTCGCGAACCGCCTGACCGAGGACCCGGACGTGTCCGTCCTGCTCATCGAGGCGGGCGGCCCGGACACGAACGACCTCGTCCACATCCCGGCGGCCTTCGGCGCCCTGTTCCGCACCGACCAGGACTGGGACCACTCCACGGTCTGGGAGCCGAACCTCGACAACCGGCGCATCTACCTCCCGCGCGGGAAGATGCTCGGCGGCTCGAGCTCGATCAACGCGATGATCTACATCCGCGGCAACCCGCTCGACTGGGACGAGTGGGCGGCGGAGGGATGCGACGGCTGGAGCTACGCCGACGTCCTGCCGTACTTCATCCGTTCGGAGGACAACGAGCGCGGGGCGAGCGCCGTCCACGGCGCCGGCGGCGAGCTGCGGGTGAGCGAGCCGCGCTCGCTCAACCCGATGGCGGCCGCGTTCATCGCCGCCGCGCAGGCCGCCGGCCTCCCGGCCAACCCGGACTTCAACTCCGGCGTCCAGGATGGCGTCGGCTGGTACCAGGTGACCCAGCGCGAGGGCAAGCGCGGGAGCACGGCGGTGTCGTTCCTGCACCCGATCGCCGACCGGCCGAACCTCACGGTCGAGACCCACGTCCAGGTGGTGAAGGTGCTCGCCGAGCAGGGGCGCGCGACCGGGGTCGCCGGCCTGCGCCTCGGGGAGCCGCTCGAGTTCCGCGCCGAGCGCGAGGTCCTCGTGTGCGGCGGGGCCTACAACTCGCCCCAGCTCCTCACGCTCTCGGGGATCGGGCGGGGCGAGGAGCTCGAGGCGCTCCAGATCGAGCAGGTCGCCGAGGTCCCGGGGGTCGGGATGAACCTCTCCGACCACCCCAACGCGGGCCTCATCTGGTCCTCGCCGCACGACGTCTCCCTGTTCGAGGCGCTCAACGACGAGAACCTCGGCGAGTGGATGGCGGGCCGGGGTCCGCTCACCTCGAACGTCGGCGAGTCCGGGGGCTTCATCCGCACCCGGGACGACCTCGCCGCCCCCGACATCCAGTTCCACATGGTCCCGGCCGTCTTCGCGCAGGAGGGCCTCGTCCCCGCGCAGGAGCACGGCCTCACGCTCGCGGCGTGCGTCCTGAAGCCGCGCAGTCGCGGGTACGTCGCGGTCGGCTCCCCGGACCCGACCGCCAAGCCGCTCATCTGCCACAACTACCTCGAGGACCCGGAGGACCTCGCAGCGCTCGTCGCGGGGGTTCGCGTGGGGATGGAGATCCTGGGCACGGCGCCGTTGTCGGACTTCGCCGGGGCGCCGCTCGTCGTCCCCGCATCGGACTCCGACGAGGACATCGTCGCCCACATCCGGGCAACCTGCCAGACGCTCTACCACCCCGTCGGGACCTGCAAGATGGGCGCCGACGACGACGCGATGGCGGTCGTCGACAGCGCCTGCCGAGTGCGCGGCGTCGAGGGGCTGAGGGTCGTCGACGCCTCGGTGATGCCGAGCGTGCCGCGCGGGAACACGAACGCGCCGGTGATCGCGCTCGCGGAGCGCGCGGCGGACCTCATCCGCGGCAAGTCGCCGCTCGCAGCGGCCGACGTCGGCGCCGGGGACCGGGCGGTCGCGTGACCTGAGCGCCCGGCGCCCTACTCGACGACGAGGCCCTCGACGCCCTCGGGCGCCGGCGGGTACTGCGGGTCCATCCGCTCGAGGGTCTCGACGAGGATCGTGAGGACGACCCAGTCGCGGTACCAGTTGCGGTCGGCGGGGACGACGTACCACGGGGCGTGCGTGGTCGTCGTCTCCACGATCGCGTCGTGGTAGGCGGAGGCGTAGTCCTCCCAGAGCAGGCGCTCGGAGAGGTCGGCGGGGTCGAACTTCCAGCGCTTGTCGGGCTCGTCGACGCGCTCCTGCAGTCGCGTGCGCTGCTCCTGCTTGGAGATGTGGAGGAACAGCTTCACGATCTCGGTGCCCTCGGCGTGGAGGATCTCCTCGAAGGCACGGATCCGCGGGTAGCGCGCGCGCCACACGGACTCGGGGACGAGGTCCTTCACGCGGGCGACGAGCACGTCCTCGTAGTGGCTGCGGTTGAAGACCATGATGTGCCCCTGCGAGGGCGCCTCGGCGTGGATGCGCCAGAGGAAGTCGTGGGCCTGCTCGACCTCGGACGGCGCCTTGAAGTTCGCGACGTCGACACCCTGCGGGTTGACCCCGGAGAAGACCGTGCGGACCGTCCCGTCCTTTCCGCCGGCGTCCATCGCCTGCAGGACGACGAGGAGGGAGCGGGTGTGCTCGGCGTAGAGGCGCGCCTGGAGGTCGATCAGGCGGGCTCGCAGGACCGCGCAGGCGTCCTTCGTCGCCGCCTTGTCCCCGGGGGCCCCGGCCGTCGAGCGGGTGTCGATCTGTGCCAGGTCGAGCTTCGCCCGCGGCGCGACGCGCCAGCGGTCGGACGGGGGGCGACGGGCCATCACGGGAGCATCGCAGGCCCGCCCCGCGGGAGCCCGCCAACGGTTTGACCGGCCCTGGTCGACCATCTGACGTCGACGCCCGACGCGGTGCGAGCCGCGATCTGGGGCTGAGAGGCGCCGGGCGCCCGCCGCTTGCCGCGGTCAGTCCTCGAGCGCGAGGCGCGCGAGGTCCCGAGCGCCCTCGGGGGTGCGGGCAACTGCGAGGAACCGGGCGCTGTGGCAGAACGTCGCGTCGGCGACGCCACTCACGCGGGCGAGGTCCTCGGCCTGCAGGCCCGCCCACGCCTCGGGCAGGTCACGGCGGTTGCGGAACTGCCCGAGCGTCGCGGGCACGGCCTGGACGCCCCAGCCGGTGCTCTTGGGCACGATGACGAAGAGGGCCTCGGGGGCGAGGGCGTGGATCGCGCGATGCCACGGCACGCCGCGGTCCAGCTCGACGATCCGCGGGTCCGCGGCGGCGGTGACGCCGGCCGCGACCACCGCGTGCGCGCGCCGGGTGGCGAGCGCCCCGGAGATCTCCCGGCGCAGGACGCCGTCGGCGATCGCGGTCGCCTCGGCGAAACGGGCAGCCATCGCCGCATCGTCGTCGGGCTCGTCCCAGCGCGGGTTGACCGCGGCGATCATGTCGCTCACCGTCATCGGCTTCACGCCCTCGAAGAGCGGGGTCGCGAGCTCCTGGCCGGTGTCGAGCGCGTCGACCCCCTGTACGAGGATCTCGTCGACGAGCGCGGCGGCCTCGGCGTCCCCGCCGCAAGCCTGCACGCCGACGTGGCGCCACACGAGGCCGAACGACGCATAGCGGATGCCGTTGGGTCGCCCGCCGGCGCCGCCCTTCTGATGGTGGTCGAAGTCGCCGGTCGCGGGGTCGTCGCGCAGCCCGACGTCCACGCGCGCGTCCGCGCCCGCGAGCACGTCGTCCTCGCGGCTGCGCACGACGTCGAGCGGGCCGTGGACGACGGCGAGCGCGGCAAGCGCGAACACCTCGTCGGCGTGGAAGGACCCGGAGTGGGTGGCGACTCTCATGGCGGGAGCGTAACCCCGCCGCCCCTCTCGCTAGCATCGGACGACGTGACCCCTTCCACGCTCGCCGACCTGCCCCTCCTCCATCGCGGGAAGGTCCGCGAGATGTACGACCTGGGGGATGACCGCCTCCTCATGGTCGCCAGCGACCGCATCTCCACCTTCGATGCGATCCACCCGAACCCGATCCCCGACAAGGGCAAGGTCCTCACCGGGCTGTCCGCCTTCTGGTTCGAGCAGACCGCGTCGATCTGCGCCAACCACGTGGTCTCCTACACCGACGGCGTGCCGGACGAGGTCCGTGGCCGCGCCGCGGTCGTGCGCAAGCTCGAGATGCTGCCGATCGAGTGCATCGTGCGCGGGCACATCACGGGATCGGGGTGGAAGGACTACCTCGCGACCGGTCGCGTGTCCGGCATCGAGCTGCCCGCCGGCCTGCAGGAGTCCGAGAAGCTCCCCGAGCCGATCTTCACGCCGTCGACGAAGGCCGAGGTCGGCCACGACGAGGCGATCGACTTCGAGCAGTCCGTCACGGCCGTGGGCGACCGCGGGCTCGTCGAGAAGGTCCGCGACGTGTCGATCGCGCTCTACGTCGCGGCGGCCGATCTCGCCGCCTCCCGCGGGGTCATCCTCGCCGACACGAAGTTCGAGTTCGGGCTCGACGAGAACCGCGCGCTCGTCGTCGGCGACGAGGTCCTCACGCCCGACTCCTCGCGCTACTGGCCGGCCGACGGGTTCGCCGTCGGCAAGGGGCAGCCGAGCTTCGACAAGCAGTACGTGCGCGACTGGGCGGCCGGGACGGGGTGGGACAAGTCGCCGCCCGCGCCGGAGATCCCCCAGGACGTCGTCGAGGGCACCCGGGCGCGGTACGTCGAGGCCTACGAGAAGATCACCGGCGAGCCGTTCGACGCCTGGCTGCAGAGGACGGCGGCATGAAGGCACGAGTGCTCATCCGCCCGAAGGTGGGGATTCTCGATCCGCAGGGCGTGGCGGTCGAGCAGGCGCTGCCGGCGCTCGGGTTCAGCGGCGTGACCGACGTCCGCGTGGGGCGCATGGTCGAGCTCGAGATCGACGACGCCTCCCAGCTCGAGGCGCTCTGCGAGAAGCTCCTCGCGAACACCCTCATCGAGGACTACGAGGTCGAGCTCCTCGGTGTCGAGGGCGTGGCCTGATGCGCTTCGGCGTCGTCCGCTTCCCGGGCACCTGCGACGACTTCGACGCCCAGGAGGCGGCCGCGCGCGTCGGCGACGCGGAGCTCCTCTGGCACGGCGACAAGGACCTGCGCGGCGTCGACGCGGTCATCGTCCCCGGCGGCTTCTCCTACGGCGACTACCTCCGCGTCGGCGCGATCGCGCGCTTCGCCCCGGTGATGGAGGAGGTCGTCGAGTTCGCGCGCGCGGGCGGGCCGGTCCTCGGCATCTGCAACGGGTTCCAGGTGCTCTGTGAGGCGGGCCTCCTCCCCGGAGCGCTGCTGCCGAACACGGGCCGGCGGTTTCTCTTCCGCCAGGTCGACCTCGTCGTCGAGCGCGGGGACACGATGTTCACGTCGCAGTCGGGCGGGACCGGCACGACGCTGTCGATCCCCGTCAAGCACACGAGCGGCCGCTTCTACGCGCCCGAGACTGACCTCGACGCGATGGAGGCGGGCGGGCAGGTCCTCCTGCGCTACGCCCCGGGACAGAACCCGAACGGCTCGCTGCGCGACATCGCGGGCGTGACGAACGAGGCGGGCAACGTCTTCGGCCTCATGCCCCACCCCGAGCACGCGGTCGATCCCTTGACCGGTTCGACCGACGGGCTGACGATCTTCGCGTCGATGGCGGCGGGGGTGGGCGCACATGTCTGAGCAGACGGTCCCCGGTGTCGAGCAGGCCGTCGCGCTCGGCCTCACCCGCGACGAATACGCCCTCGTCATCGAGAAGCTCGGCGGGCGGGAGCCCAACGAGGTCGAGCTCGCGATGTTCTCGCTGCTGTGGAGCGAGCACTGCGCCTACAAGCACTCCAAGAAGCTCCTTCGCACGCTTCCGACCGAGGGGCCCGCGGTCTTCATGGGCCCGGGCGAGAACGCGGGCGCCGTGCTCGTCGGCGACGGCGGCCTCGTGTGCGCGTTCAAGGTCGAGTCGCACAACCATCCCTCGGCGGTCGAGCCCTTCCAGGGGGCGGCGACCGGGGTCGGCGGGATCCTGCGCGACATCTTCGCGCTCGGCGCCCGGCCGATTGCGATCCTCGACGCGCTCCGCTTCGGGGAGCCGTCGAGCGAGCGCTCCCGCTACCTCCTCGACCGCGCGGTCGCCGGGATCGGTCACTACGGCAACTCGATCGGCGTCCCCACGATCGGCGGCGAGGTCTACTTCGAGGCTCCCTACGAGACGAACTGCCTCGTCAACGCGATGGCGCTCGGGCTCGCGGACCGGTCGAAGATGATCCGCTCCGCGGCCACCGGTGTCGGCAACCCGGTCGTCCTCTTCGGGGCCTCGACGGGCCGCGACGGGATCGGCGGCGCATCCGTCCTCGCGAGCGCCGAGCTCGGGGAGGCCGACGACGACAAGCGCCCGACCGTCCAGGTCGGTGACCCGTTCGAGGAGAAGAAGCTCCTGGAGTGCTCGCTCGAGCTGCTCGAGAAGGGCCTCCTCGTCTCGCTGCAGGACCTCGGCGCCGCAGGCCTCACGTCGTCGGCGAGCGAGATGGCGAGCAAGGGCGAGGTCGGGATCGACATCGACGTCGCGGCGGTCCCCCTGCGGGAAGCGGACATGGAGCCGTTCGAGATCATGGTCTCCGAGTCCCAGGAGCGGATGCTCTGCATCTGCACGCCGGACCGCGTCGACGAGGTCATCGCGATCACGGACAAGTGGGAGGTCCACGGGACCGTCATCGGCTCCGTGACCGACACCCGCGCGATGCGCATCTTCCGCGGCGACGAGCTCGTCGGCGAGATGCCCGTCGAGGCCCTCGTCGACGACTGCCCCATCTACGACCTCGCGCCGGAGAAGCCCTCGGTGCCGCTCTACCCGGCGCCCGCCGCGACGCTCGCCGCAGGCACCGACGCGCGCAGGACCCTCCTCGCGCTGCTCGCCTCCCCGAACGTCGCGTCGCGGCTCCCGCTGTTCGAGCAGTACGACCCCGTCGTCCAGTCGCGGACGGTGCGGCGGCCGAACGAGTGCGATGCCGCCGTCCTCCAGCTGCCCGACGGGAGCGGCCTCGCCGCGTCGATCGACTGCAACGGGCGTCGCGTCGCCTCCGATCCCTACCGGGGCACGATCGAGGCCGCGCTCGAATGTGCGGCGAACCTCGCGTGCGCGGGGGCCAAGCCGCTCGGCACGACGAACAACCTCAACTTCGGCAACCCGGAGAAGCCGGAGATCGCCTGGCAGCTCACGGAGGCCGTCCGCGGTCTCGGCGAGGCGTGCCGCGCGCTCGAGGCCCCGATCGTCGGCGGCAACGTGTCGCTGTACAACCAGGGCCTCGACGGTCCCATCTACCCGACGCCCGTCGTCGGCATGGTCGGCGAGCTGCCCGACGTGACGAAGGCCGGCCGCCTCGGCTTCCTGCGCGAGGGCGATGCCTGGGGACTCGCGGGGTGGAACGCGATGCCGTCGCTCGAGGCGAGCGAACTCGCGAAGCTGCGCGGCGAGGCGCTCCCGGACGGCCTTCCCGACTTCGACGTCGAGCACGTGCTGAAGACGCAGGAGGCGATCCGCGACGCGGTGCGCAGCGGCGACCTGTCGAGCGCCCACGACGTCGCCGAGGGCGGCTTCCTCGTCGCGCTCGCCGAATGCTGCCTCGCCGGGGGCATCGGTGCGCGCTTCGACGACGGCAATGCGCTCGCCGACGATCGCTCGGGCCGCCCGGTCCCCGACGAGATCCTCTTCGGGGAGCGGCCGGGAGGCTTCATCGTCAGCGGTCCGCGGGAGGCGCTCGAGCGCCTCGCCGACCACACCCCGCTCGACATCTTCGGCACCGTCGGCGGCGATGCCCTCGACGTCGCAGTCGGCGACACCTCCTTCGCCGTCCCCCTCGCCGAGCTGCACGCGGCGTGGGACGGCGGCCTGCGTCCGTTCTTCCCGTAGCCCGGCGCCCCGGCGGACGCCGAGGGGGCCGGCGG
>JBFIDS010000129.1:0-8343 GCA_041603715.1 Paraconexibacter sp.
CCGCCGACGGTGACCCGGCCGCGAGGAGTTCCCGGGTCGACGGCGGTGCGAGCGCCCGGGTCGATGATCCCGGAGTCCTTGTTGAGGTCCGCGTGGCGGATTCGCGCTCGGCACTTGGCCGGTCGCCGGCCGAACTTCTCGCGCAGCTCGAAGCATCCGGTCGAGAGGCGGCCCGGGATCGACGGGGCGCTCGCGCGTCGCATGTCGAGGAGGGGCGCGAGCTCGGGACGACCGAGGCCCGGCGGATTGCTCGTCCCCTGGCGCCGTCCCGGGTCGCTGGCGTCCCGCCAGTTGCTGTGGGAGTAGAAGTCCTGGACGCCGTGGAGGAGCCGGCCGAACGCCTCGATCGTGTCGCACTTCGCACCCCCTCCGCCGGCCCCGAAACCCGTGTTCATGAACGCGGGGCACGGGACGGCCACCTCAGCGGCATCGATGACCGCGACACCGGGACGCGGCTCGTTCACGATGTTCCCGGCGACCTGGATCGCCTGCCCGAAGCGGCGCCGCAGGTGGGACCGGCATTCACGCAGAGCTCGGCTGGCCTGCGTACGGGTCTGCGGGTAGCGCGCGACGACATCGCGTGGCAGGTAGTCGGCGGCGTCGCAGTGCGCCGCCTCGTTGCCGGTCTCGCCGCCGAACGCCGGCTTGTCGGGGGCACCGACGCCGCCGAACTCTCCGTCGGTGCCGGCGAGCTCGTTGAGTGTCTGGGGCTCGAAACACGAGCCGGGGAGCGCCCCCGCCCGACACATGCCCGCCCACCGCGTGATCTTCTCGTGCTCCTGGTGCTGGTCGAGCACGAACGGGCTGTTCACGGTGCCGAACCCGTGGGCCGGTGCGCACGCGATGAGCATCGCGCACGCAACACCGACCGACAGCACCACGCGCCGTGGCCCGGAAGGTCCCATACCCCTACGCTACCGTCGCCCGACGGACCCTGTCGAACGGGCGCTCGGTGTCCGGTGCTAGACCTGCGGTCATGACCGGCACCGTCGCGCTCCTCTACGACGTCCACGGCAACCTCCCGGCGCTCGAGGCGGTCCTGCAGGACGCCGTCGGGGCGGGCGCGACCGCCGGTGTCTTCGGCGGGGACGCGGCGTCGTTCGGTGCGTGGCCCGCCGAGACCGTCGACACCCTGCTCGCCTGCCCGGTCCCGTTGGCGTGGCTGCGCGGCAACTGGGACCGGTGGCTCGCGTCGTTCCCGCCCGCGGACCTGCCGGCCAACCCCGTCGTGCCCGGCGCGGCGCGGTTCGCCCTCGATCGGCTGGACGGCGCGACGGTCGCCCGCCTCGGGGCGCTTCCGACCGACGTCGTCGTCGGGTCGACGCGCTGCGTGCACGCGAGCCCCGGCGACGACATGGCCGGCATCCCCCTCGGAGGCCGACCAGGGAGACGCCGAGAGGCTCGCCGGCGTCCAGGAGGAGCGCCTCGTCACCGGGCACACGCACGTCCAGTTCGCCCGCCGGATGCAGGTGGACGACCGCGAGATCGAGATCGTCAACCCCGGCAGCGTCGGGCTGCCCTTCGACGGTGACCCACGGGCCGCCTACGCGCTCCTGGGCGCCGGGGGCGTGGAGCTGCGCCGTGTCGCCTATGACCATGAGCAGGCGGCGCGCGCAGTCCGTGACATCGACGCGCCATGGGCGGCGGTTGTCGCCGGCTGGCTCGATCGCGCGCACCCCTGAGCGCGGGCGGGCGGATCCGCGGCCGCGCGCGGCTCGTACCCTCCCTGAATGGACGAGCCCGCACCTCCGATCCGCGCCGCCGCCTTCGAGGTCGTCGACGACGACGGCCGCGTCCGGGCGCGGCTCGGACTCGCGCCCGACGGCTCCCTGTCGCTCGACCTCGCCGACGCGGAGGGGCTCATCCGAGCGACGCTCACGGTCGAACCCGGCGGTTCCAGCGCTCTGAAGCTCGCCGACGACGAGGGGACCTACAGGGCGACGGTCGGCGCCTGGGTCGACGGCTCGGCCGGCCTCGACGTCTACGACCAGGGCCGCAACCACCGCGTCAGCGTGGGAGAGGGACCCGGGCGGCCGGCGGGCGCGACCGTGTGGGACGCCGCCGGGCACGTCCGGGCCGCCCTCGCACAGGGACCCGAGCCCGACCGGGAATGCAGCGTCGAGTTCTGGGATCGCGACGGCGCCTACCGCGGCGGCGTCGGCGTCTGGCCCGACGGCGGGACAGGCATGGAGCTGCTCGGCGCCGACGGCTCGCTTCGGGCGCGGGCGGGACAGCGGGGCACCGACGACGGAGGCGCGGTCACCGTCGAGCTCTACGGCGCGGACGGGCGCTTCAAGGCAGCGATGGGCGAGTACCCCGACGGCGCGGGTCGCCTGTCGCTCTGGGACGCCGACGGCGTGCCGATCACCGGGCCCGTCGAGTGAGCCGGGCGCCCGCGCCGAGCCGCCGCCGGGCCCGTCGCCCGACCGCTCGGTTCGCCCGCTCCTGCGATCCTTCCCGGCGATGACCTTCTCCGACGAGCCCGAGTTCGACATCCTCGCCGGCGCCGACGACGAGCCGATGGACGTCGTGACGAGCGTCGGTGATCTCGATCGCGTCGTCGCGCTCCTGCGCGCGTTCATCCACGACAGCGGCGCGATCCGCTCGGTCGCGGTCGTCGAGCGTGAGGGCGAGGCCGCGGCCATCGTCGACTGCGAGCGCCTCAAGCCGATCGAGGTGACGGCCGGAGGTCGCACGGTGGCCCTCCCCCACGCGATCGACCTCGATGTCCCGGAGCCCGACGTGCCGAAGGTGCGCCAGCTCCCGCCGTTCGAGGTGAACGCGGCGTCGGGCGAGATCGCCGCGCCGATGGGCGGCATGGAGCACTACGCCGAGGCCGTCATCGGCCTCTCCCGGCGGCTCGGCCCGCGCGACGTGGCTCTCGCCACGTGGCACACGAACGACGCGACGGCGCCGCTGACGATCACCGCCCGGGGGAACGACCCGATCGTCGTCGCGCTCGGCGAGGAGAGCTACGAGATGGATCCGGGCTGGCCGCCGCCCGCCGCCGGCATCTGAATCCTCGGGGCGTGGCGGGCCGGGAGTAGTGTGCCGCGCCATGCGCCTCGCCCGCTGGGTCACGTTCGCCATCTTCTCCTTCACGGGAGTCCTCCACTTCGTGATCCCGAGGACGTTCGAGGAGATCGTCCCCGACTACCTCCCCGCCCACCGCGAGCTCGTCTACGCGAGCGGCGTCACCGAGCTCGGTGGCGCTCTCGCGACGCTGCACCCGCGCACGCGCCGGTTCGGCGGCTGGCTCCTCCTCGCGACGCTCGCGGGCGTCTACCCGGCGAACGTCCACATGGCGATGAACCCCGACCGCTACCCGCAGGTCCCGGGCGGCCAGGTCGCGCTCCTCCTGCGCCTGCCGCTGCAGTTCGTCCTCGCCTGGATCGTCTACCGCGCGACGCTCTCCCGCGAGGCGCGCGCCGACACGAGCTCCGGTCTCTGACCCTCCGGCGTCCGCCCCGACGCCGGGCGGCGGGGGGCGGACATCGGACGGTCCAGGGTCAGGCGAACTCGATGACGCTGCGGATGCCGTCCTGGTCGTGCATGAGGTCGAACCCCTTGTTCACCTCGTCGAGCGTGATGCGGTGGCTCATGAACGCGTCGACGTCGATGTCGCCGTCGAGGGAGCGCTGGACGAGCTGCGGCACCTCGTCGCGTCCCTTGACGCCACCGAACGACGACCCCGCGACGCGCCTGCCCTGGATGAGCCAGCGCGGGATGATGTCGAGGGTCTCGCCCTTGCCGGCCACGCCCGCCATCGTCGCGAGACCCCAGCCCATGCGGGCGGTCTCGACGGCCTGCTGCATCACGGACACGAGACCGGTCGCCTCGAACGTGTAGTCGGCGCCCATGCCACCGGTCATCTCGAGGATCTTCGCGGTCGTGTGCTCGTCGGCGACGATCGTGTCGGTCGCCCCCTGTCCCTTCGCGAGCTCGAGGCGGTCCTGACTGAGGTCGACGCAGACGATCCGCTCCGCGTTCTGCAGTCGGCACCCGGCGACCGCGCCGAGCCCCACCATCCCCGCGCCGAACACGACGCACGTCGCACCCGCCTCGACCTTCGCCGTGTTCATCGCGGCGCCGAGGCCCGTCGAGAGGCCGCACGCGAACAGGCACGCCCGGTCGAGCGGTGCCTCGGGGTTGATCTTCGCGAGCGCGATCTCGGGCATCACCGTGTACTCGGCGAACGTCGAGGTGCCCATGAAGTGCCGAATCGGTTCCCCGTCACGGGAGAGGCGCGTCGTGCCGTCCGGCAGGTACCCGCTGTTCTGCTGCGAGCGGATCGCCATGCAGAGGTTCGTCTTGCCCGACGTGCAGTGCTCGCACTCACGGCACTGCGGCGCGAACAGGGTGACGACGTGGTCGCCGACCGCGAGCGACGTCACACCCTCCCCGATCTCCTCGACGACCCCGGCGCCCTCGTGGCCGAGCACCGTCGGCGCGTAGCCCGACGGATCGACGCCCGACGCGGTGTACATGTCGGTGTGGCAGACGCCGCACGCGACGACGCGCACGAGGACCTCCCCTGCCCTGGGTTCGGCGAGGTCCACCTCCTGCACGACGAGCGGGGCACCGAATTCCTCGAGGACAGCAGCTCTCATCTTCATGGCGCCGACCCTACCCAGCCGCGCGCGCGGGACCGTGCCGCGTCCCGGGCCGCCGGACGGGGCGCGAGGTGACGCCCCCGTCACCTTCGGCGCACGCGTTCCCCGGACTCCCTACGCTGTCGCCAGGCAGCACGGGTCTCACCGGAGAGGACACGGGATGACGCAGACGCAGATCAACGAGCGGTCCGACGACGGGTTCGACGTCGACTGGCTCGTCATCGGGTCGGGCTTCGGCGGCAGCGTGAGCGCGCTGCGTCTCGCCGAGAAGGGCTACCGCGTCCGCGTGCTCGAGTGCGGCAAGCGCTTCACCGACGCGGACTTCCCCAAGAGCACGTGGGACGCCCGCCGCTACTTCTTCGCGCCGAAGTTCGGGATGAGGGGCATCCTGCGCCTCACGATCTTCAAGGACATCTTCATCGCCTCCGGTGCCGGCGTCGGCGGTGGGTCGCTCGGCTACGCGAACACCCTCTACCGCGCCCCGCAGCGCTTCTTCGACGACGAGCAGTGGGCCGACCTCGGGGACTGGGCCCGCGAGATGGACGCCCACTACGACGAGGCGGAGCGCATGCTCGGCGTCGTCACCTACGACCGTGACGACCCCGCCGACCTGCTCCTCAAGGAGTACGGGGAGCACCTCGGCTGCGGCGACACGTACGCCAAGACGCGCGTCGGCGTCTTCCGCGGCGAGCCCGGCAAGACGGTCCCGGACCCGTACTTCGGCGGCGACGGCCCGGCCCGCACCGGCTGCATCGACTGCGGGCGCTGCATGGTCGGCTGCCCGCACAACGCGAAGAACACCCTCGTGAAGAACTACCTCTGGTTCGCCGAGAAGCTCGGCGTGCGCATCGAGCCGGAGCGCATGGTCACCGACGTGCGGCCGCTCGGGGCCCCCGACGGCAGCGACGGCTACGTCGTCACCGACGAGCGCGCGGGCGCCTGGGTCCGCAAGGACCGCCGCGAGATCCGCGTGCGCGGCGTCGTCTTCGCGGCCGGGGCCCTCGGCACGAACAAGCTCCTCGCGAACGCCAAGCACAACGGCTCGTTGAGGATCTCCGACCGGCTCGGCGAGCTCGTGCGCACGAACAGCGAGGCGATCCTCGGCATCACCGTGCCCGAGGACTTCCCCGAGGACATCACGAACCGCGTCGCGATCACGTCGAGCATCTATCCCGATCCCGACACGCACATCGAGACGTGCGTCTACGGGGACGCGGGCGGCTCGATGCAATACCTCAACACGATCCTCACCGGCGACGGCACGCGCGTGACGCGCCCGCTGAAGTGGGCCGCGACCGCGATCCGCAACCCGAAGGCGTTCTGGAAGGCGACGTTCTTCAAGGGCGGCAGCTCCCGGGCGATCATCATCCTCGTCATGCAGACGCTCGACAACGCGATCGCGTTGCGGCCGAAGAAGGCGCGCTTCGGCAAGGGCGTGAAGCTCCAGACCGAGCAGGACCCGCTCAAGCCGAACCCGACGTTCATCCCGATCGGCAACGACGCGGCCGCCTGGTTCGCGCAGCGCACCGGCGGGATCGCGCAGTCCTCGACGATGGAGGCGCTCTTCAACATCCCGTCGACCGCGCACATCCTCGGCGGCGCCGTCATCGGCCGGGACGAGACGCGCGGCGTCATCGACGCCGAGCACCGCGTGTTCGGCTACGAGAACCTGCTCGTCTGCGACGGCAGCGCGGTGCCCGCGAACGTCGGCGTCAACCCGTCCCTGACCATCACGGCGATGAGCGAGCTGGCGATGAGCCGCATCCCGGCGAAGGGCATGGACATGCAGGCGCTCGGCGCCGCACCGGACACGGTGACGGTCGACGTCACCCGGGTCCCGGAGCGCGGGGCCGTCCCGCGCGGCGACCGCGGCGCGACCGCCTGACACGCGGCCGCCGGGGGCGCTCAGCCGCGCAGGGTGAACGGCTCCGAGTCGAGGCGGAAGCGCTTCGCCGTGATGGCGAAGCGGTAGGTCCCGGCCGGGGTCGCGGGCGGGACGACCCACTCCCCCGTGTGCCGACCGTCGGCGTCCACGCGCCAGCGCACGTCGAGCCAGAGGTCGTCGGTGTGATCGACCCAGCGCTCGCCGTCGCGGCGCTGCACCGCGACGAACGGCGCGTCGAGGGGGCGGTCGTGTCCGCGGGGCGCGCCCGCCCAGCCGATCGGGACGATCTCGCCGGCGCGGCGGCCGTCCGGTGGCTGGGCGACGATCCGGCCCTCACGGCCGCCCGCGGGGAACGGCTCACCGTCGGCGACCACGCCGTTGCGGGGATCGAACGGGTGGGGCTCGGGGGCGGGCTCGCGGCGCACGAGTCGGCCCGCCATGTCGCCGAGCGCGTCGACGAGCAGGGACGCCGCGTTGATGCCGTAGAGCGTCGACCCACCCTCGTAGTGCTGGCGCTCGTACTCCTCCGGGGTCGTGAGGTAGAGGATGAACTCGTTCGCGAGGCCGGCGACGATCACGCGGTTGACGTTCGCCCCCGCCGCTCGAGTGCGGGCGAGGACGCTCGACCGCACGCGCCGCCCCACCTCGACGGTCGGCTCCCCGGGCAGGGAGGCGATCATGCGGTCCCGGACGCGAACGGTGAGGAGCGGGACGGCCTGCGGCGTCGACGCCGTGCTCGACGCCGGGATCCCGATCTTGTGGCCGTGGCTCGCGAAGCCCTCGATCGGCGCGCGGCGGTCCTCGAGCGGGATGCCGGTGAGCTCGAAGAGGGGGCCGCGTCCCTCCTCGCTGCCGGTGAGGAACGGCAGGCCGGGGACAGGACGGTCCGAGACCGGGCCGGTCGAGGTCATCTGCCCGCAGAAGCACACCCGCGTCCAGCGCAGGTCGAGAGCGGGGCGCGTGGTGAGCCGGCGGCCCGCGCTCCTCCACGCGTCGATCATCGCCGCCGCCTCCCGGCGGCCCACGCGCTCCGCGACGTCGGGACCCTGGCCGTCGAGCCCCGCGGACATGTCGCCCTCGTTGCCGTTTCCGTAGACGTTGACGACGAGTCGGCCCTTGCCGACCTTCCCGAGGCGACGGACCTCGCGCTCGAAGACGCGCGTCGCCGCGCCGTGATGGTCCTGGTTGTAGAACGCGTACTCGGCCGGATTGACCGTCCCGTGGTTGGGGAACATCGTCCAGCCGCCCATCGGGATGCGCACCGTGACCCGGCAGCGTCCGGGGCGCGTGCGGCAGCGCCGCACGCGACGTACGAGCCGGTCGACGCGCAGGACGTCGACCTCGGGATCGACGGTGTGGAGAGCGCCTTCGGGGTCCTCGCCGGGCGCGCCCGCTCCGCGGTCGCGGAGAACCCCGTGGTTGGCGAGGTGCGCCTCGAGGCTGCGGTTGCGGGTGACGTCGGTGAGCCGGGCCTGCCCCCAGCCCGCCGCCGCGGGGCCGAGCGTCCGGTCGGCCTGGCGGATCGCGAGCGCGATGCGGTCAACGAGGAAGGTGTAGAGCCTGCGGTCGGTCGGCTTGGGGTCGAGGAACTCGGCGAACGTCTCGGGTCGCGAGATCGTGCCGGCGCTCGGCGCGACCGTGTTCAGCGTGGAGAAGTTCGCGTAGCCGCCCGGGCCGGCGTGGGTGTGCGAGGCGGAGACGAGCACGTTGCGCTCGGAGTAGCCGAGGTCGGCGTTGCGCTCGGCGGCCTCCTTCACGAGCCCGCCGGTCGCGGCGAACAGGTCGACCGAGACGAGTGCGACCTTCGCGTCGCCTCGTCTGAGGACGAGCGCCGTCGCCTGCAGG
>JBFIDS010000130.1:0-8332 GCA_041603715.1 Paraconexibacter sp.
GCGGGGTCGCGTACGGCGCCGCCGATGGCCTGCTGCTCTCGGCCTTCCCGATCCTGCTCGTCTTCGCGGCGTTGCGCGACAGCCGCGTGAGGCGGCGCGCCGGGGGCCTCGTCGCCGTCGGCGCCGTCGCGATGGCCGCGTCGCTCGCGATGACCGCGGTCTACCACGCGGGCTACAGCGACTTCCGCAGCTCGAAGCTGCGCAAGCCGATGGCCGGCGACCTCGTATGGAGTCTGCCGACGCTCGCCACCCTGAACCCCGTCGGGGCGCCGTTGGCCCATGTGGGCCTCCACGTCGGCGCGGTCGTGCACAACAGCGAGACCGAACTGTTCCTCCCGCCGCACTGACGCCGCGTGAACGGCGTCCGGCGCGCCGGCGCTACTCGACCTCGAGCTCGCGGCCGAAGGCGCGCTCGAAGAGGGCCTCCTCGCGGCGGGCGGCCCAGCGGGGCACCTCGATCGCGGCGTCGGCGACGAGCCGCAGCCGGACCGTGGACTTGCCCGCGTCGACCTCCACCGTGCGGACGGCCTGGTCCCGTGAGCGCTCGAGGTCCTCCGCGAGCCGCAGCAGCACGGAGAGCCGGTCGAGGATCCGGTCGTCGCCCTTCTCGAACACGCCGGCGAACTCGCCGACATCGGGCATCCCCTTGCGGTGGTAGCGGGCGGCCTGCGCGATGATCGCGAGCTCGCGCGGCGAGAAGCCCGGCAGCTGGGCGTGGAGCACGAGGTAGCGCGTGTGCTTGTGGTGGTCGTCGTAGTCGACGGCGACGCCGATGTCGTGGAGCGCGCACGCGGCCCACAGCAGCTCGCGCTCGATCGGGTCGCCGGGGTGCAGGCCCGCGTCGGCGAGGTCGTCGAAGAGCCCGAGCGCGAGCTTCGCGACGTGCTCGGTGTGCGCGGGCTCCGTGTCGTACTGGGCCGCGAGGTTGAGGACGCTCGCCGCACGGACGTCGTCGAAGAGCGGGGGGTCGCCGCGGTCGGCGAGGTGGTGCGCGAAGAACACCCCTTCGCGCAGGCCGGCCTCCGTGGCCTCGAGGGCGGGGAAACCTCCCGCCTCCAGCACACACTGCACGACGACGGCACCGGCGAGGATGACGTCGGCGCGCCCGGGCTTGACCCCCGAGACGTTCTTGCGCTCCTGGGGCGGGAGTGCGGCGAGCCGTTCCACGAGGGCGTCGAGGGAGTCGCGCGTGACGATCTGCCCCTGCACGCCGTCGATCGGCAGGTCGAGGGCCCGCTGCGTCGCGGCCGCGAGGTTGCGCACGGTGCCCCCGATGCCGACGAGGCGGTCGCCGCTGCGGCCCAGCCAGTCCGCGCGCTCGAGCTTCCCCAGGACGTGCGTGCGGAGCTTGTCCAGCTGCTTGCGCGAGGCGGGCCCGTCCCCGTCGAGGAAGCGCTCGGTCATCCGCACCGCGCCGAGTCGCCATGAGGCGGACTCGACGGCGTGCCGGCCGACGACCGCGACGAGCTGGAGCGAGCCGCCGCCGATGTCGAGCACGGACCCGTCGGCGAGCGACGTGGAGTTCACGGCGGCGAGATAGCCGTAGTGGGCCTCCTCCTCACGGTCGAGGACCCGGATCGGCAGGTCGGCCCGGTCACCGACGCGGGCGAGGAACTCCTCCTGGTTGGTCGCGTCGCGGATCGCCGACGTGGCGACGGCGTCGATCTCGTCGGGACCGAGCCCGCTCGCGTCGCAGAAGTGCGAGAAGACGTCGATCGTCCGCAGCGCGCGCTCCATCGGCTTCTCGCCCAGCGCACGGGTATCGCCCATGCCCTCGCCGATGCGCACCGGCTCGTAGATCTCGTCGGTGCGCTTCCACCAGCCGTCCTGCGAGCTGAACACGACGAGGCGGAAGGTGTTCGATCCGAGGTCGCAGACGGCGAGGCGACGTCGTCGTTGCGCAGGCGCGGGAGCCACTCGCCGCAGTCTTGCGTATGCGGCGGCGTATGCGGCGGCGCGGACGCCGCGCCCCTCGACCCGGCCCCGGCCTCAGTGTGCCTTCTCGATGAGCTCGACGCGGTAGCCGTCCGGATCGCGCACGAAGCAGATCCGCGATCCGCCCTCGCGGATGCGGTAGGGCGGCTTCTCGGGCTCGATGCCCTTCTCGGCGAGATCGGCGAGCGTCGCGTCCATGTCGTCGGTGCTCACGGCGATGTGGTTGTAGCCCGTGCCGAGCTCGTAGCCGTCGACCCCGTGGTTGTAGGTGAGCTCGAGCCGCGGGCCGTCGCCGGGCAGGCCCATGAAGACGTTGATCGCCTCGTCGCGGATCGGCATCCGCCGCAGCTCCTCGAAGCCGAGAGCGGAGTAGAAGGCGACGGACCGGTCGATGTCGCCGATCCGGTAGCAGGTGTGGAGGAGTGCGGGGGGCATGGGCAGCAGGCTACCCCGCACGCGTGTGGGCACACCACGCCCGCCGGGTACGCTGCGCAGCGTGATCACCGAGCGCAGCCTTCTCCCCGATTTCCTCACCAACACCTACCTCGTCGCCGACCGCGAGGGCGGCACCGGGTTCTTCGTCGACGCCGGTGGCCCGGTCGCTCCGCTCGTGGAGCGCGCGAAGGAGCTCGGCGTCGATGTGACGCACGTCCTCCTCACCCACCACCACTACGACCACGTGTGCGATCTGCCCGCGCTCGTCGAGGCGTACCCCGGCGTCGCTGTGCTCTCCAACCCGCCGGAGACGGAGCTGCTCGAGGACCGCTTTCGCACCCTCGTCACCGGCGAGGTCACGCCGGGCCAGACGCTCACGATCGGTGACCTCGAGGTCGAGGTGCTCCACACGCCCGGGCACACGCTCGGGATGCTCTCGCTCCACGTCGGCGGCGAGGTGTTCACCGGCGACACGCTCTTCAAGAACTCCGTCGGCGGGGTGCGCGCCCCCGGCCACACGACGTTCGCCGACATCAAGAGCTCGATCATGGACGTGCTCCTCGCGCTCCCGCCCGAGACGGTGGTGCGCCCCGGCCACACCGACCCGACGACGGTCGCCCAGGAGTGGGAGACGAACTCGTTCGTGCGCATCTGGCGCGGTCTCGACCCCGAGGGCGAGGAGCCGTGCACGGCCCTCGACGAGCCCGCGACGCTCGTGCACCTCGGTGACGACTACGACGGCGGGCACAAGGCGTGGGTCCGCTGGCCCGACGGCTCGGACGACATCGTCCCGGGCTCCAAGGTCGCCCGGGGCTGAGCACGGACCGCATCGGACCCAGCCATGGCCGACAAGGAGAAGAAGGTCCCGACGTCGCGGTACACCCGCGCGGCGAAGGTGGGCCGGGTCGCCGCGACGCAGTCCGTCCGCCAGATGGGCACGCGCGCGGCGAACGTCGTGTGCTCCGACGACGCCGGCCGGGCGGCGATGGAGCGCCGCCAGTACGAGGCGGCCGAGCAGCTCGTCACGGTCCTCGGGACCATGAAGGGCGCGGCGATGAAGCTCGGGCAGGTCCTCAGCTTCCTCGACGTCGGGCTCGTGCCGGAGGAGTACCGCGAGGAGTTCCAGGCCAAGCTCGCGGTGCTGCGCGACGCCGCGCCGACGGTCGCCTTCAAGGACATGCGCAAGGTCATCGAGTCCGACCTCGGGGAGAAGCTGTCGGCGGTCTTCAGCGATTTCGACGAGGTGCCGATCGCCGCCGCCTCGATCGGCCAGGTCTACCGCGCGATCCTCCGGGAGGACGGCCGCGAGGTCGCGGTGAAGGTGCAGTACCCGGGGGTCAACGCCGCCGTGCGGGCGGACATGCAGAACCTCGGCATGATCATGCGGATCGTCGGCCGGATCGCGCCCGGGCTCGACACGAACGCCCTCGCCGGCGAGATCCGCGAGCGCGTCATCGAGGAGCTCGACTACGAGCTCGAGGCCTCGAACCAGCGGCGGCTCGCGCGCGTCTACCGCGACCACCCGTTCATCGTGATCCCCGGGGTCGTCGGCGACCTCTGCCGCGAGCGCGTCATCGTCACCGAGTTCGTCCCCGGACGAGGCTTCGAGGAGTTCAAGGCGACGTGCACGGAGGCCGAGCGCGACCGCCTCGGCGAGATCGTCTTCCGCTTCTACTTCGGGTCGATGTACCGCTTCCTGCAGTTCAGCGGCGACCCGCACCCGGGCAACTTCCTCGTCATGCCCGACGACCGGATCTGCTTCCTCGACTTCGGCCTGTTCAAGACGATCGAGCGGCGTGTCGCGGACGTCGAGATCCACTCGCAGCGGCTCGCCCACGAGCGCCGCGGGGAGGAGCTCGTCGAGTTCTGGGGGGAGACCGGGTTCCTCAACGACACGACACGCATGAACCCCGAGCGGCTGCTCGCTTTCGTCGACATGGCGAGCTGGTGGTACACCCACGACGGCGAGGTCCAGCTCACCCCCGAGATCGCGAGCGAGATCGTCATGGGCGTCTCGACCCCGATGGGTGAGCACTTCGCCCGCTTCCGCCACGAGTCGATGCCGCCGGAGTACCTGTTCGGCCGCCGGCTCGAGCACCTCACCCTCGCCGTGCTCGGTCAGCTCGAGGCGAGGGCGAACTGGCACCGCATCGCCCGTGAGTGGGTCTACGGCGATCCCCCGGTCACCGACCTCGGGCGCGCCGAGGCGGAGTGGCTGGCCGCGCGCCACGCGTAGTCCGCCGGCGGGAGGGGCGGCCCGCCTGAGCCCGGCTAGGGGCGCCCGGACCCGCTGCCGCCCTTGCGGGCGTCGCCGGGCCACATCTCGGCCGGGTCGGGGAGCGTCTGCACCTGGAAGAGCGACGTCGAGCCGGGGCGGCCGCTCGGCAGACCGGCCGTGATGCCGACGCGCTGGCCCGGCTGCATCCAGCCGAGCTCGACGACGCGTCGCGCCGCGTCGGCGATGAGCTCCTCGGTCACCTCGTGGCGACGCATCGACGCGGCGCGGACGCCCCACATGAGCCCGCAGCGGCGGATCGTCTCCTTGCCGGGGGAGAGCGCGTAGATCGGCACGTTCGGGCGGTGAGCGCTCACGAGCCGCACGGACCGGCCCGACAGCGGCGGGATGACGAGGGCGTCGAGCGACAGCTGGCGGGCGGCCTCGACGGCGGAGTGCGCGACCGTGTAGGACGGGTCGCGCGCGTCGCGGCTCACACGGCGCTCGTTCCACTCCTCGTAGGGCGCGCCCTTCTCGGTGTGACGGGCGATCGCGTCGAGCATCGCGATCGCCCCGATCGGGTGCTCTCCGACCGCGGTCTCCTGGGAGAGCATCACGGCGTCGGTCCCGTCGAGGATCGCGTTGGCGACGTCGGTGACCTCGGCGCGCGTCGGCCGTGCGGAGTGGACCATCGAGTCGAGCATCTGGGTCGCGGTGATCGAGGGCCGGGCGAGCGATCCGGCGAGCCGCAGCAGGCGCTTCTGCACCATCGGGACCTCCTCGATGGGAAGCTCGATCCCGAGATCGCCGCGCGCGACCATCACGCAGTCGGCGGCGCGGAGGATCTCGTCGGCGCGCGCGACCGCCTGGGGCTTCTCGATCTTCGCGACGAGCGGGATCCGCGTGTGCTCGCGCACCTGCCAGATGTCCTCGGGCCGGCGCACGAACGACAGCGCGACGATGTCGACGCCCATGCGGATCCCCGCGCGGAGATGGTCGAGGTCCTCCTCGGGCACGGCGGGGAGCTGGTCGACGGGCCCGGGGATGTTGAGCCCCTGACGGCTCGCGACGCTCCCGCCGATCTCGATCTCGGCGTCGACCTCGCCGTCCCCCGGGCGCACCGCGGTGGCCCGCAGGCGCACGGTGCCGTCCGCGAGGTAGAGGACGTCGCCGGGCGCCATCGCGTCGGCGAGCCCCGACCAGGTGATGCTCATCCGGGACACGGTCCCGGGGGGCGGGTCGTCCTCGCCGCAGGTGAACGTGATCGTGTCGCCGACGCGGAGGTCGACGCGCTCGTCGGCGAGCGGGCCGATGCGGAGCTTGGGGCCCGGGAGGTCCTGCAGGATCGCGACGGGTCGCCCGGCACGGTCGGCGGCGGCGCGGACGAGGTTGACGGTCTCCGAGTGCTGTTCGTGCGAGCCGTGGCTGAAGTTCAGCCGCGCGACGTCCATCCCCGCCTCGACCATGCGGACGAGGACCTCGGGGTCGCGGGACGCGGGACCGATGGTGGCGACGATCTTCGTACGGCGCATCACGTGCACCGCACCCTACCCACGTCACGTCCTGGGCTCGTGACCGTTCCGCGTCACCGCGTCGGCGGAGAGAGCGACGTCGAGCGGCTGGGGCCGGCCGATGTGGAACCCCTGGGCGTAGTCGACGCCCTCGCGGGACAGGAAGCGCGCGGTGCGCTCGTCGCCGACGAACTCGGCGATCGTCTCCCGACCGAGCCCGGCCGCGATCCGCACGACGGACTGGATGACGAGCTGGTCGGTCCGGTTGTCGAGGCACTGCTCGACGAACTCGCCGTCGATCTTCAGGAAGTCGAACGGCAGGTGCTTGAGGTAGTAGAACGACCCGAAGCCCGCACCGAAGTCGTCGATCGCCACGCGGCACCCGAGGTCGTGGACGCGCTCCCCGAAGCGGCGGGCGAGCCCGACGTTGCCGACGGCGGCCGTCTCGGTCAGCTCGAGCACGAGCCGCTGAGGCGGGATCCCCGAGAGGCGCAGCCCCGTCTCGACCTCGTCGAGGAACTTCCCGTCGGCGAGGCTGCGGCCGCTCACGTTGACGCTGAGCGCGAGGTGGCGACCGGCGTCGCGGTGCCCGGAGATGAGGTCGATGGCCGTCCGTGCGACCCAGCGGTCGATCGCCTGCACGAGGTCGTGGCGCTCGGCGATGTAGAGGAACGTCGCGGGCGGGATGAGGTCGCCCTCGTCGCCCGTCATGCGCACGAGCAGCTCGTGGAGCGCGACGTCGCCGTGCCGCAGCCCGACGATCGGCTGGGCGTGGAGGACGAACCGGTCGCGCGCGATCGCCTCCTCGATGCGGCCGACCCAGGTCATCCGGCTCTTGATCCGCGGCTCGGTGAACCCGTCGGGCTCGACGTGGGCGGTCCGGTCGCGTCCCGCCTCCTTGGCGTCGTACATCGCGAGGTCGGCGTTGACGAGGACGTCCTCCGCGCTGAGCCCCTCCTCGAACATCGCGATGCCGAGCGAGGCGGTGATCCCCATGCCGGAGGGGCGCCGCAGCGTCCGGGCGGTGCGCACCTGCTCGAGGAGGCTCTCGGCGACCTCGGACGCCTCCTCGCGGGTCGCCTCGGGGAGGACGATCGCGAACTCGTCGCCGCCGAGGCGCGCGAGCGCGTCGGACTCGCGCATCCGCTCGCGCAAAAGCTGCGCCGTCGCGACGATCAGCTCGTCCCCGGCGTTGTGCCCGAGCGTGTCGTTGACGAACTTGAACTCGTCGAGGTCGAGGACGAGGAGCGCGCCGCGCGTGCCGTAGCGGCCGGCGAGCGAGGCCTGGCGCTCGAGCTCGCGCTCGAAACCGCGCCGGTTGAGCAGGCCGGTGAGCGGATCGTGGTTGGCCATGTGCTGAAGCTGCTCCTCGAAGCGGCGCCGCGCCGTGATGTCGACGACCTGCACGAGGTAGTGGTGCGCCTCGTCGCCCGCGTCGCGGACGAGGTTCGCTTGCACGAGGGCCCACACGGGGTGCCCCGAGGCGTGGAGGAGCCGGCGCTCCGCCGCGACGGCAGCGGTGCTCTCGCCGAGGAGCGCCGCAGCGCCCCCGGGGTGCCGGTCGGCGTCGTCGGCGTGGAGGAGGTCGTCGAGCGTCATCCCCTCGAGGTCGTCCACCCGCCGTCCGACGATGCGCGCGAGGGACTCGTTCACCGTCCGAAGGCGGCCGTCGAGCTCGACGAGCGCCATCCCGATCGGCGCCTGGACGAACGCCGTGCGGAACAGCTCCTCGGCGTCCCGCAGCCGCTCCTCCGCCTCGGCGGCGGGGAGGTCGAGGAACATCTGCGGGCGCTCGAGGAGGAGGGCGTAGCTCTTGCGCAGGGACAGGTAGGTGATCCCGACGACCGCGGTGATCGCGTCCCACGTCGCCATCGGCCAGGTGATCGAGTGGTCGACGAACGATGGGTTCGTCGAGAGGAAGTGCTCCGCGTGCAGGGTGTGGCCGAGCCCGCAGCTGAAGAAGATCGCGGTCGTCGCGATCCCGAGGTGGTTCGTACGCAGCTGGCCGGACCGGTGCAGCCCCCCGAGGATGACCGCCGCGATCGTGAAGTAGACGAACGCGAGGACGACGTTGGCGAGGAGGGCGAGAGGGAACATGGAACCGGGAGAGGCGTGCTCCGAGGATCCACCCCCGAGGCCGAGTCCTTCATCGGCTCTCCGCGCCGGGCGCGAGAGCCCCAGACGCGCCCGATCGGCTCGGACATCCGTCCAGTCCGCTCGCCGGCGGCCCGAGGCC
>JBFIDS010000131.1:0-8273 GCA_041603715.1 Paraconexibacter sp.
CGACCCCGGCGAGTTCTTCATCCCCTGACCCGAGGATCGAAGAGGAGGAGGTGCCCGAGCTCATCGCTGCGTGAGCTACCGATGTCGCTACCGACGAGCGGAGCGCTGAACTCCTACACCACTTCCTGGGACTTGACTGTCTCCCCGTCACCCGACGACATCGCGTCGGCGGCCTCGGCCATGACCAGGCCCGAGCGATCGCGCCGACGAAGCCGACGTATCGACACTGGGCGGTCCTGGCCGACCGTGATGCACTGCTGGCCCGACGTCGGACCCGGCGAGCCCAAAGCGCTACCCACAAGTGCTACCCACGGGACTGGCGCACGCTCGTTGCCACCCCAGGAGCGAGAAAACCCCACGACTTGCGGGGCTTTCTGGAGCGCGCCCGAAAGGATTCGAACCTTTGACCTTCGGTTCCGTAGACCGACGCTCTATCCAGCTGAGCTACGGGCGCAGTGCTCGGGGCATTCTAGAGCCCTCGGCGAGCGGGTGCGGCGCGGGGCTGAAATCGGCCGCTCGTCAATCCTCCCGCGGTGCGAGGACCATCGTCGCGAGGATGGTCGCGAGGTGGCGTGAGCGGTCGTCGGCGTCGTAGGCGTCCCCCTGACAGACCGTGAGCTTCCGTCCAGCCTTCAGGACGCGCCCCTCGGCGATGACGGCGGCGCAGGCGACGGGCCGCAGGAGGTTCACCTTCAACTCGGCGGTGAGGACCTCGCTCGGCTCCGTCGCGAGGGACAGCGCGGCGTATCCGCACGCGGTGTCGAGGATCGTGATGAGCGCGCCGGCGTGCATGAAGCCGTGCTGCTGTGTGAGCGGCTGCGTCAGCTCGAGGCGAATGGACGTGCGGCCCTCGCCGACGTGCTCGAGCATCCCGCCGATCGTGTGCATGAACGGCTGCTGCGCGAAGCTGCGGCGCACCTGGGCGGCGCCGTCGGACGCGTCCTGCGCGCTCATCGCGGGCCGACCGCGGACCAGCGGGTCGGCGGCATCCAGGTCGACGTCGGCGCAGGCATCCCGCGGGAGTCTGTACCACCCGCGCCCGCGGGGGCCGGGCGGTGCCGCCGAGAACGGCCGTCAGCCGAGGACGGGATCGCGATCGCGGCCGCTGTCGGGCCGCTCGCGCAGGATCCGGTCGTAGGGCCCCCACCTGACCGGGTCCATGCCGGGTCCTCGTGGGTCGGGCTCCGGGGCGTCGTCCCCGTCGTCGTCGTCACCGGGCTCGCGGCCGAGCTTCCACTCCATCGCCAACGCGGCGAGGAAGCCGAGAGCGCCCACCGCGCCGCAGAAGATGAGCGGGTCGCCGTTCACGCGGTCCAGGTAGAGGAGGCCGAGGACGGCGAGGCACACCGCGAGCCAAGCGACCGACCCGAGCCAGAGGACGCTGCGGACGTGTTCGGCCCGGGACCGCCGGGGTCCGCCGTTGGCCAGATCGAGGAGATGGGTCATCGGAACTCCGATCGCGTGGGGTTGCGCGCTCCTGCCACCTACCGTACGCCGATCGCCGCCAAACACAAGACGGCGAGCGGGCCGGATCGGAGATCCGTCCGCTCACTCGGTGCGCTCCGCTCCCGCCCGCGCCGTGCGCTCCATCACCAGCCGGTTGACGACGTAGAGCACGGCCCCCGCGAGGAGCAGCAGGCCGGCGCGCAGGAAGACGTCGCCCTCCTTGCTGAACATGACCGCGATCGATACGACCGCCCCGATCACCGGCACGACCGACGGCGCGACGAAGTGGTCGTGCTCCACCGGATCGCGGCGCAGGACGAGCACGCTCACGTTGACGATCGAGAAGACGAGGAGCAGGAGCAGCACGGTCATGTCGGCGAGCTCGCTGAGATCCCCGGTCGCGACGAGCACCATCGCCAGCGCCGTGGTGAAGAGGATCGCGACCCACGGCGTCCTGCGGCCGGGCAGGACACGCGCGAACACCGGCGGCAGCGCGCCCCGACGGCCCATCCCGTACAGCAGCCGCGAGGCCATGATCATGTTGATGAGCGCGCCGTTGGCGAGCGCGAACAGCGCGATCGCCGAGAAGATCCGCTCGTCGACGGCGAGCGGCCCGAGCTGGACGACCTCCTGCAGCGGACCGGACGACCCCGAGAGCGTCCCGGTCGGCACCGCCATCGACGCGATGATCGTCACGACGATGTAGATCGCCCCCGCGACGAGCAGCCCGCCGAAGAGCGCCCGCGTGTAGTCGCGTGGCTCTCGCACCTCCTCGGCGAGGTTGACGCTGTCCTCGAACCCGATGAGGGCGTAGAACGCGAGGCCGGTCCCGGCGATGATCGCCGCGATCATCGGCTCGTCCTCCTTGATCTCGAAGGCCCGGCCCGTGTCGCCACCCCCGTCGAGGAGGAACGCGGCCCCGATCACGGCGACGAGCAGCAGTCCCGCCAGCTCGATCATCGTGAGCGCGATGTTGAACTTGATGCTCTCCCCGATTCCGCGCGCGTTGATCGACGCGATGACGACGAGGAACGCGAGCGCCACGGCGACGGTGGGGACGGAGACGAAGACGTCGAGGTAGTCCCCGCCGAACGAGCGCGCGAGCGTCGCGGCCGACGCGAGACCCGACGCCATCACCGCGAACGTGACGACGAACGTGAGGAACGCGGCCCCGAACGCGCGGTCGACGTACATCGCCGCGCCGGCGGCTTGCGGGTACTTCGTCACGAGCTCGGCGTAGGCGGGCGCCGTGAACAGCGCGAGCAGCAGCGCGGCGGCGAACGCCATCCAGATCGCGCCGCCCACCCGGTCCCCGACCACCCCGACGAGCGCGTAGATCCCCGCGCCGAGGACGTCGCCGATGACGAACAGCAGCAGCGCGTTGCGGGAGATCGCGCGCTTGAGCGGCGGGGCCCCGGAGGCCTCGCCGGGCACCGGCGATGTCGTGTCGATGGGGGCGCTCATCGGGACGACGCCGCGTCCATGCCCGTCATGGCGCGCACCCTAGCCGGCACGCGACGGCGGCCAGCGCTCTGCCGCGCCGTCCTCGAGCACGACCCAGCCGCCGGGCTCCCCGCCGCGGATGACGACGACCTCGGGGACGCCGCGCAGTGTGGCGGCGACGAGCCCGAGCGCGACGACCCGGTGTGCGTCGCGCACGACACCCAGGTGCAGCAGCGAGCGCGTCTCGCGCGCGATCTCGCCGTCTCCGGCCCGCAGCACGACCCTCGTCTGCGGTCGCACAGCCCGCGCGGCCATCGCGACCTCGATGTTCACGAGGTCGTCCGAGGTGACCGCCGCGACCGCTCGCGCGCGCCCGACGTGCAAGCTCGCCAGGAAGGAGCGGTCCTCACCGTTGGCGATGACGATCGGCAGCCCGTACACACCGCCGAGCCGCACGCCGATCGCCAGCGGGTCACGGTCCACGCCGACGACCGCGACGCCCGCCGATCGGAGCAGCAGCGCCGTACGCAGGCCGATCTGCCCCATGCCGACGATGACGACGTGGTCGCGGCGCGGCAGTGCACGACGGCCGACGATCCCGACGTTGCGCGGCTCGACGATCCGGCTCACGAGCCCCGCGGAGAACAGCGCGAGCGAGACGAGGGTGCCGAGCATCGTGAGCACGGACGCAAGCTGGATCGCGTCGGAGGCCTCGGCGAGATGCGGGTTCCCGTCGACGGTCGTGAGGATGCGCGTCGAGTGGAAGAGCGCCTCCGGCAGGTCCTCGTGCAGCGCCGTGAGGCCGATCACGGTGTCGATGAGGAGCATGAGGAGCAGCCCGGCGAGCCCCGTGACGAGGATCTTCGCCGAGGTGTCGTAGGGGCGGGCGACAGCGAGGAGCAGGTCGAGGGGCGAGCGCGCCGAGCCGCGGCCGTCGCCCTCGTCCAGGGACGCGCGCGTGAGCTCGTCGCCCGCCGTGATCGTGCCGAGCGCCCCGTCGCGGCCCTGCAGCGCGTCGATGGACCCGTCGGCGCACGGCCCGGCGATGACGTTGGCCACGAGCTGGGCGGAGGCGACGACCCGACAGCGCAGGTCGGGCCCACCCAGCTCGTCGGCGAGCGTCCGATCGAAGACGGTGACGACGATGTCGACCTCGGGCGCGCGGTCACGGGCGAGCAGCACGAGCCGCAGGGCGAGGGCGTCGGAGCGCGTGGCGATGACGACGCGCTCGGCTCCCATGATGACGTGGGGGAGCTCGGCGTCCGCCTCGGATGCGGGCACGGGGATCGTCGTGCACCCGGACCGCGCGAACTCGATGCACGCCGCGTCGACGAGCTCACCGTCGCCCGTGACGACCGTCGTGCCCATCGGCCGACTGTAGGGCGCACGCCGCCCGCGCACCACCCGTCGCCCGTCGCGGCCGACGACCGTCCGTCAGTGCGCGAGCGCCGCCGCGACCCGCCGGCCGGCCAGGGCGTCGGTCCCGGCGACCGAGCCGTAGGCGCCCGGGCGCCGGTCGGCGAGGTGGCTGATGACCGATCGCGCCTGCACCACCATCGCCGCGGGGGCCACCTCGGCGATCGCGAGCCCGCCCTCGTGGCCGGTCTGCGCGAGCACGAGCCCGTGCGGGTCGACGATCGACGCGCGCCCGAGGTAGCGCAGCGCCCCCTGCTCCCCCGAGAGGTTCGTGGAGACCCAGACCACCTGGTTCTCGACGGCGCGCGCGACGTCGAGCGCGTCGAAGGCCACCCGCTGGCGGTCGTCCTGCACGCGATCGGCCGGGGCGCGGCGGTCCATCGGCCATGCGGCCGGGCAGACGACGACGTCGGCCCCTTCGAGCGCGAGCGCTCGCGCGGCTTCCGGGAAGCATTTGTCGTAGCAGAGGAGCAGGCCGATCCGGCCGACCGGGGTGTCCGCGAGCGTGACCGTCTCGCCCGCCGTGAAGATGAAGCGCTCGCCGGGCGGGAGATGGATCTTGCGGTGGATCGCATGGACGCCCGATCCACTCACGCAGGCGAGCGACGAGTGCAGCGCGCCGCCGCGCCCGCGCTCCGTGAAGCCCGCACAGATGACCATGTCGCCGGCGATGTCGACGAGCCGCGCGATCTCCGGGCCACCCGGGTCGAGGGCGGGCGGGACCTCGGGCGCGACGTCCTCGTCCACCCTCGGCTCCCGGATGTAGCCGCCGAGCGCGCACTCCGGCAGGACGAGGAGCCGCACGCCGTCGGCGTGCAGCGCGGGGACGGCGGCGGCGATCCCGTCCAGCGTCGCGTCCACGTCGCGGCCGAACGGCGCGCTGAGCGCGGCGATCGAGAAGGGGGGCGGGGAGGCGGTGGTCATGCGGGATGTGGGTGGGTCCGAAGGACGCAGGTCGAGTATCCGGGCCGCCCGTTGCCGCGTGGAGGGCCCGTCGGTCGGTGCGACACCCCCCGAACCACCGACCGACGGTCCGATCCGGTGCTCACCGTCGGTCCGTGTGCGTCGGGGCGACCACGGTCGACCATCCGGTCATGGAGATCGCCCGACTCGTCGACAGCGACCAGGACTCCCTGGCCCGCCGCGTCGCCCACGTGACCGCCGGCATGGCCGGTGCCTACGTCGTCATGCGCTGCACGCTCTGGTACACGTGCCGCCCGCCCGTCTACACCGCCGTCGTCCGGGAGGCCTGAGCGGGACCCGACCCCGGCTCCTCCCGGCGCCTCGAGCCCGCGGGCGTCGTGCCGTACTCTCGTGGTGCGTGACGACCCGCTGCCGACTCCGCGCGCCGCTCCTCCTCGCCCCTGTCACGGCCGGTGCCCTCGCCGCGATCGCCGGCGACTGGGCGGCCGTCGCGCAGATCGCCCCGCTCCTCCTCCTCGCGGCGTCGCTCGCCCTCGGATGCTTCCCCGGCGAGGAGGCGATCCTCCGCGCCCGCGCCCGCCGCTTCTGCGACGACTCCCGCACACGTCCCGCCTCGTCGACCGGCCGGCCGCGCCCCTCACGCCGTGCGCTCGCCCCGCGATTCGACTCCCTCGCCTTCGGATACTCCCTGCGCCCGCCGCCCGCGGCCGGCGCGTGCATCGCCGTCTGACGCTCCCCGGGGCGTCGCGTCGCGCGCCCTGAGCACCGGTTCCGTTCAGACCACGACTGCCGAAGGAGCACCATGTCCACGATGTCCTCGCGGCGCAGCGTCGTCGCGTTCACGACCCTCGGCCTGCTCCCCGGCGGCGGGGCGATCGCCCTCGCCGACACCGGCCACCCCGGGACGGCCCCGACGCACAGCGCGGCTCCGCGCAACGCGCCGGCGAAGATGCGGCTCGTCTCGATCAAGGTCACCCCCGACGCGATGAAGGGCCACAACCTCATCGTCCGCACGCGCGCGTTCCGATTCGCCCCCGAGCACGCGAGCGGAACGCACGTCGCCGGGGAGGGCCACGCCCACCTCTACGTCGACGGGGTGAAGCAGACCCGGCTCTACGGACCCGCGTTCTATCTCGGGGACTTGAAGCCGGGCCGCCACACCATCCGGGTCACCCTCAACGCGAACGACCACCGCGACTACCGCCGGGGCGGGAAGGCACTCGCGGCGCAGGCAACCGTCACCGTCCCGGCGGCGAAGCCGATGGGCGGCTGAGGCTCACGGGGAGGCGCGCGGCCGCACGTCGTCGCCGCGCGCCTCCTCGCGCCGCGCTCGCCTCCCGCGGCGGTGATCGCGCAGCACCCGGCGCGCGATCTCCGCCCCGACGAGACCGACGAGGACGAGCACCCCCACCGCGACGAGCGCGACCGGCGAGGTCGGGTCGTCGAGCGAGGCGCCGAGCGCCGTGTAGGAGAACGCGCGCGGTGCGGCCCCGATGGCGGTGCCGAGCGCGATCTGCGCGACCGTGATCCCGACGAGCCCGGCGGCGTAGCTCATCGGGGAGTCGGGGACCCCCGGCACGAGCCGCTGCGCGACCACCGCCCAGGTGCCGTGACGCTCGAGCAGCCGCTCGGCCGGATCGAGGCGATCACCCGCGAGGTCGCGGACCCCCGCGCGGCCGACGTGCCGCGCGACGAGCAGGCCGCCGACGGCCGACACCACGGAGGCGCAGAGGGTGACGAGCGTGCCGAGCGCCGCGCCGAACAGCAGCCCGCTCACCCCGGCGAGCACCGGCCCGGGGACGAGCGCCATGCCGAGCAGGGCGCTGATGACGACGTAGGCGACCGGCGCGAACGGCCCGAACCCGTCGACCCAGTCGCTCACCGTGTCGCGGTCCAGGACGTCGAAGCCCCAGAAGACCGCGAACCCGGCGGCGAGGAGGACGAGGAGGATCGCGAGGCGCGCGCGGGGACCGGCCATCGGGGCCCCGAGGGTACCGAGGACCCTGTCCGGCCTCAGTAGTTGCCCGGGCCCGGGGAGCCCGTCGCCCGCGTCGATCCCCGGCAGGAGCGCCCGGCGTTCAGGCAGCGGGCGACGAGCCGGCGCTGCTGCGCGGCGTCCCAGCCGTTGAAGAAGTCGGCGTGCCCGGTGAAGCCGCTGCCGGAGCTGAGCGTGAGGTCACCCCTGCCCCGGGTGGCCCACAGGCCGGTGAGGACGAGGCGCGGCAGCGCGACCGGATGCGACCGCGGGCAGGCGGATCGGGTCGCGCCGCGGGAGCGCACGCGCACGAGCCGGGAGAGGTGCGAGCGGTGGTCGGGACGGTCGAGCCGCTTCCCGTCCCAACAGGAGGGGAAGCTCACCTCGAGCCGCACGCGGCTGCCGACGGGGCAGGTGACGGGCCGCGCGCGTCCGCGGATCTTCGTCCCCGAGCAGCCCCAGGTGACGTCGCGCTGGCCCGCCGTCGCGCGCGCGTCGCCGACGACCACGCGCAGTCCGGCGGGGAAGGCGCGCACGCGCGGGCTCCGCGCCGGGCGCTCGTAGACGACGCGCATCCCGCGGGCCCTCACCTCACGGCCGTCCTCGAGCAGCGCGGGCACCCAGTAGGCGCTCTTGTCGCGACGCTCGTCGCACGTCGTCGTGCCCTTCCCGATCGTCTTCCCGTTCGTGTGCGCGTCGAGGCGACGGTTGCCGAAGAACTGGTGCAGGTGGGAGCCGCCCGGCCGCCGCGGGGCGACGATCGGGTCGTCGGGCGCCGAATGGCTGAAGCCGCAGAGCAGCGTGAGGGCGCCCCGCTCCTCAGACGTGCTCGCGGCAGGCGCGACGGACACGCCGCCGGCAGCGGCCAGGCCGAAGCAGACGACGAGCGAGGCGAGCGCGGCACCCACCGCGAGGGCGAGCCGGGCGCCGGCGGCGGGGAGGGCACGCGCGTCGCGCCCGGGGATCCGTCGTCCGGCGTGGTACATCCGCGAGGACGCTAGCAACGCCCTCGTGCGGGACGCGCCGGCACGAGGAGGTCACTGCACGGTTCCGCGCGCCGACGCGACGA